>CAZTUV010000037.1:0-14171 GCA_964616595.1 uncultured Alistipes sp. | reverse complement strand
TACCATATTATATAAAAAAAGTCCAGATTTATACTGGATCTTTTTCAACAGACTGTACCCTCCTAATATAAACAGGAGGGTTATTTTTTTCGTTCTTCAATAGTCTTTTTAAGTTCTTCTAACTGTTCATGAAAAGATTTATCAATATCCAACTTCAATTTTGGAAATGCATGTTCAATACGTCTGTCAATTAACTTACGCTTACCAGCTTCCTTATATTTTTCACGGATTTCCTCATACTTTTCATGCAACTTTTTGGAATTTTCCACATGATTATATAGTTTTTCCCCTGTATAATCAGAAATTTTTTTCATTTCGGAAGAAATATTTTCAAGAACTTTCAAGCGGTTCTTAATATGAATTATTGCAAATATGGTTATAATCATGTCGCTTACAAAGCCTGTCATAAATACAGATATCAAAATGATTCCGATGGTATCGGGCATATGTTCCACAAATCTTTCAACAAACGGGTGAATAAGTCTTACAGCAATAAGACAGGCTATTCCCCATAAAAGCGAAAACTTCAGACAAATATACCCTTTAATATTAAACCGTTCATCAGAATAGTCCCACCAATTTTGATGGAAAATTTTTTCAAGAATAAATCCGGTTATAAATTCAAGAGCAGTTGCAAGGACAACAGAACCAAAATACAATATTAGTATATTTTCTTTCAGAGGTTCGAGAGTGATTGCGACTATAATCATTCCAAATCCATATATAGGGCAATATGGGCCATTCAGGAAACCACGGTTTATAAACTTACCATGCTCTATTGCCTGATAAATCACCTCAAGACACCAACCGAAAAATGCATATATTATAAAATACCAAAGATATATGTAAATATATTTGACCTCCTTTTAATATCCAAGTACTTCACCAACTATAATCACTTTAATACGACCTTTTTTACGTTGTTGTGCCGAAATAAGATAGTTACAGCATATTCTTTCATTTCCGGAACAGCCATCTGTAATCTGACGTTCTGGTTTTGACAACGAAAGACATTCACCTTTTTCCTTGCAATAGGTGTTACAGTCAAGGCGAACGCAATTTATAGGTGCAGACTCTCTTTTAACACGAATTTCAGCTTCTTCAAGGTCTTTTACGATTTTATTGTATCCTGCAATTATAATTACTGATTTAGGACCATAAGCTATTGCAGATATTCTGTTACTGTTTCCGTCGACGTTATAAAGTATACCATTTTCAGTAATTGCATTTGAACTTGAAATATACACATCAGCCGAATAAGCTTTTATATATATTTCTTCAACTTCTTCACGTGATTTACCTGTACGGTCAAGATAATTATAATCTGATGATTTAAGCAGTTCATACAAACCACATTCTGCCATTGTGACAGTACCACCATTTGTAATGGTATCGCCTTTTTTTATCAATGACTGTACAATAGGAAGAACGTCATTTTTAGTTTCTGCGTAATAAAACTCCATGTTATTTTTTTGGAGGTTTTCGCCTGTTTTTTTAATACGTTTTTCGATAATAGTTTTTTTATTTGTATCCATAATTGCATCTCTTTCTGAAAAACCGACGGCTCATCAAGAACCGCCGGTATAATTTTACTTAATTGTTATCTGGTTCAAGGACTGCGTAATTTCCTTCTGAACGTTTATAAATCACATTTATTTCACCGGTATCACCATTTGTGAACATAAAGAAGTTATGACCAAGCATATTCATCTGAAGGATAGCCTCATCAATGCTCATAGGACGCATTTTAAATTTCTTGTGTCTAACCACTTCGTAATCGACTTCTTGAATTGGTTCAGCGAATGTTTCCTTAAAAGCAGTATCTTTCAGACGTTTTTCGATACGGGTTTTATTCTTGCGGATTTGTCTGATAATCTTATCAATAGCGTCATCAAGAGCTACGAACTTATCTTCAGCTGAACGTTCAGCACGGAAAATCACACTGTTATATTTCACAGTAAGTTCAATAACAATCTGATTTTTAATTTCGGAGATAACGATTTTAGCGTCAGCCTCATCGCCGAAAAACTTGTTAAGTTTTGTGTTGATTTTGGATTCTGCATATTCCGAGAAATTCTGTGGAATTTGCATTTTCTTAGCAGTGATAGTTGTTTTCATAGAAGTCCTCCTTTAGACACCAGTTGTATAACTGATGTATAAACTTTATGAGTACATTATAACATAAGTTTATTCAAATATCAATAGATTTTTGACATTTTTGTGAGTAATCACAATTATTTTTTTATTTTTTGTGCATATTAACAAATCACTGTAAATTAATTGAATCAAGCATAATACGAGCTATCTGTTCTGTTGTTGCAAAACCTGAATTTTTATCTTCAATCAATATACAGAAAGCTATTGGTTTATTTGGGTCGTCCACAAATCCTACAAGCAATGAATTTTCTTTTGCTCCGTCCTCGACCTGTGCAGTACCGCTTTTCACACCAATGCTATATCCTCCTATTGAATAAGAATAGTTATTCACACCATTAGTAAGCATCATTTGTTTAACAGTAGTTGCTGTATCAGCCGAAAAAATTTGTTTACTATATTCTGTTTCTGCTGTTTCAGTTATATCGCCGTTGACATCTGTCACATAACTTATAAGATGGGGCATAGTCATTTTGCCTGTACCATTAGCGATAGCACTTTGCCACATCATAAGTTGTATAGGACTTACCATTGTATCTCCTTGTCCTATGCAGCCCCACTGCGTTCTGAATTCATGCTTATCGACGAGTGTCGTTGAAGCTTTTTCACATTGTATACCGTCTATATCAATGTATTCCTGCTCATCATCGTTTACAGCGTAACCAAGTTTTCGATATTTTTTTATTATGTCATTGAGGTCAAGGTCATCATCTTCCACCAATTGTGCAAAAAAAGGATTACAACTATTTTCGAGTGCTGATTGTATATTTTGTGTTCCATGACCATTCAGATTATGGCAATCAATAACATCTCCGTTAAGATTTGTATAATGACCAGAACAATCATATACTTTTGAAAAAAGATTATCTTTTCCAAGGATTTCAATCGCAGATATTAATGTTGAAATTTTCTGTGTAGAACCAGGTACTGTTGAATACATATTTTTAGAAATAAGCGTACCACTTTCAAAGCTTTCTATATTATCATAACCTTTTGTAACATCAAGTGACGGCAAACTCGTACATACAAGAATTTCACCAGTAATATAGTTATAAGCGACAGCACAACCTTTCTGAAAACCATAGGCATCATATACTGCACGATTTGCATAATGGTCAAGTGTAGTATATATAGCTGCCTTTCCGTCCTCAACTGAACCGGAAGAAAAACTATAATTACTAAGTTTTTCAAGATTCTGTGCCACGAGTGTATTAGTCATCTGACCTTGATTATCACCAATCAGATTTCCGACATCAATAAAATAATTATCTTCATACCAGTTTTTTCCTGTTCCATCAAAAAGCACACCGCCGTTTCTGTCATAGACCATTCCAAGAACCTGTTTATCAGAATTAGCTATATAAAAATCCGATTCAGAATGTATTTTTATAATCAGTATTGCCATTACTATTACGAACATTATCAGGAAAAGGCTTATTATATATTGACAACGTCTTATACCTTTCATCTGGAAACCCTCCTTACAACCGGATTTTTAATTTCTGGGGATTCAGCTGCCATAAGCATTCCAGCCATAAGACCACTGGTAAGCATTGAACTGCCACCTTCTGAAATAAATGGTATAGTTACTCCCGTAAATGGAATAAGGTTACATGAACCAAAAATATTAAGTGCCATTTGCATTACAAAATAAGCACATACACCTGCTGTCATAGTTGCATGATAGTATGAACGTGGCGGATTTATAAGTGGTATTGAAATCATTATCAATATAGCAAAAATTACCATCAGTGAAAACATAAGTCCCCATTCCTCACTAATTGTTGCAAAAACAATATCACTTTCATATGCGAATACATTACATAATTCACCATAACCAGGGCCTTTACCAAGCCAGCCACCATCTGCAATAGCTATGAGAGCCTGTGACTGTTGATATCCGTTTCCTGTCTTATCGTTCCATATATCTACAAAAAGTCTGTCCTGAACATATGCCGGTGCAAATTTCAAAGCTATTAAAATTAATACAAGAAGTATTATTCCTGCTTTTATAAGAGTTTTTTTAGAAAATTTTGCTTTTGGGTAGCATATTCTCACAAAGAAACCGCAAGCAAATATCCCTGCAAATGTCGGTAAACTTCCTAAATCTCTGCACCACCATTGAAGTAAACATATAACAGCAGTTAATCCGTACAAAGCAAAATTTTCATATACCACAAAGAAAGGGCCTATTTTCTGTTTGTTTTGTTGTTCGCTAATTGAGGTGGCACAAGCAAGTACAAAAAACGGTTTTATAAATTCTGATGGCTGTATTGATATAGAACCAATATTTATCCACATACTTCTTGAACCAGTAAGTGTAAGTATAACAAGTATAAGTATACCTATTGCAATGTAGTAATATTTTTTGTGTATTTGTAACCATTTATGATTTCTGCAAAGTACAAATCCAGCCTTTGATGCAACAAGAGAAACTATACAAGTTATATAATGTTTTACAGAAAGTTCCACCCCTCCGAAACAAGACTGAAATATTACACTCATATTCAAAATAAGTATAAGCAGGAAATCAATAGTACAACTTCTTTGTTTAAACATTCTCATTATAATAAACCATGCAAGGTCAAGAATAATTACAGCAACCGAAAGAATTATAACATTTGCAAGGCTTTCATAATTGCCGTTAAGATAAACATTTAGTAGCATAGCGGAATGAGTTGCAATTACAAATATACATGATATCAGATACAGAAAAATATTAGTATACATTATTCACCCTCCTGCGTCTGAAAATAAGCCTTCTGTTACCAAGGTTTATAATATCATTTTCATAAAGAATACGTTGTTTAACAAGATTACCATTAACAAATACGCCGGATTTTGAACCTATATCCGTAATCGTCCAGACTCCCTCGGAAACAGTAAGTATTGCATGATAACGTGACACTGACAAATCAGTTAAACGTATATCAGCAGAGGCGTGCCTGCCTATCAATATTTCATCGCATTTCAATGGATATGAAGTGTTATTTTCAGCAAGTTCCATAAGTCCCGAAACTTTATTCCAATACTGATTGGCGTGTTTTTTTTCGTTATGGGATATCAAGAAAATTATTGATACACATAACGTAAGGATACCTGCTGAAACAGCACTTATAAAAACAGCAGGCATCTCTTTTAAAAAGTCCATAAAAAGCACCTCCATGAAAGAATTTTTTTGCAGAACTAAAAATATTATATCATATAGTTGTACAAATTTCAACATCAGTATAAAGAAATATACTGACCCTGTTTATAACAAAGTCAGTATTTATTTTAAAGATTATTTTTTTATAAAGTATTCTTCATACCATACGAGAAAAGTATATATAGTCCATACTTTACGCCAATTATCGGAATTACCATTAATATAATCATTGAAAATATTATTGATTTCCTCTATATTGAAGAACTCTTCAGCCATTAAACTATTGAACTTTGCTTTAACATCACTGTTATAACGTTCATCAGCAAGCCATATCCTTATAGGAACAATAAAACCAAGCTTTTTTCTGAAAGCTATTTCATCAGGAAGTACTTTTGAAGCAGCTGTACGGAATGCCACTTTATTAGTTTCGTCGTTAACCTTATATTTTGAGGGCATTCTTGAAGCAATATCAAATATTCTCATATCAGTAAGAGGCATACGGATTTCAAGACCTGATGCCGAACTCATTTTATCAACGTTCAAATAGATATCTCCCTCAAGCCATATCTGGATATCAACATCAGACATTTTGGTAAGAGGGTCAAGACCTTCTGTTTCCTCATAGATTCCTTTTACAAGGTTAATTGGCAAAATATCAGGATTATAACTTTTAAGGATTTTTTGTTTTTCTTCTTCTTTCATTATATTTGTATTGCCAACATAGAAATTCTTAAGATTATCACCATATTTTTCGGCGTTACGATACATATTGTAACCACCAAAAAATTCATCAGCCCCTTCACCGGAATAACACAATTTAGTATGTTGAGCTGTTGATTTGCAGGCAATTGCGAACGCTATGGCAGATGCATCACCAAGAGGCTGTTCCATATTATACATAACATATGGAACTATATCGAAATAATCTTCCGGAGTAATCAGACAGCGATTATTTTCACGTTTTAAAATATCGGCAGTTTTTTTCGCAAGTACGGATTCATCAAAACGTTCATCATCATAGCCACATGAGTCAGTAACTTTAACATCTGACATAGCAAGAACATAAGACGAATCCACACCGCCAGAAAGAAAAGATTCTGCAATTTCATTTGGTTCTTTAACTTCCGTAAATATCTTCTGTATTGTTGAATGTATTTCATCAGCCCATTGATTAACAGTTTTTGAGTTATCCGGATTAAATGTAGGTGTCCAGTAACGTTCGATTGTAAGTTTACCGTTTTCAAACTCCAGCCAATGACCAGGCATTAACTTTTTAACACCTTTGAAAAATGTATCTTCTCCGGCAACATAAGTAAGTGACATATAAATCTGAAGCATATCAGTATTTACTTCTTTTACAAAGCCGTCCTGCTCAATAATTTTTCTTATTGTTGTACCAAAAAGTAAATTTCCGTTTGCTGTCTGATAGTAATAAAAAGGCTTTGTTCCGAACTGGTCACGCATACAGAAGATTTTGCCGTTATCATCAAGAGCAAAAGCAAACATTCCATATATATAATCTGCCATATCATGCTTCCATTTTTCATAAGCCCTGATAATTATTTGATTTTCACGTTCTTCACGGGATAAAGAATTGGATATACCAAGTTCTTCACAAAGTTTTTTCCAGTTACGGATATGTCCCTTGTATTCAAGAATTTTTATCATAAATATCACCTCATTAAATATATGCTTATTTTCGGAATTTAATTTCTTTTTCCGATTACATAAATGCTATTTTAAAACTCCTCATAATTCAACGGTCTGTTCATAAGCTTACCAAGAGAATTTCTGACATCTCCTCCATTAAAAAGAATGTCATACAGTTGTTCAGTAATAGGCATTTCAACGCCTAATTTCTGTGAAAGTTCGTAAGCCACTTTGCAACAGAAGTAACCTTCAACCGTTCCGACTTTTTCAACAGCCTTTTCAGGAGAGATTCCCTGACCAATGAGAATACCAGCACGTCTGTTTCTGCTGTGCATACTTGTGCAGGTAACTATAAGGTCACCTATTCCGGTAAGTCCATTAAAAGTACTTGCCTTAGCACCCATAGTTTTTCCAAGACGTGCAATTTCATGGATACCTCTTGTCATAAGAGCAGCTTTAGTATTGTCGCCATAGCCCATACCATCGCATATTCCCACACAAAGTGCTATAATATTCTTCAATGCACCACCGATTTCACAACCAGTAACATCATCATTTATATATATTCTCAGACAATCGCCTGCAAAAATATTTTGAACATATTCAGCAGCAGAAATATTTTTTGATGCAGCAACAATTGTCGTTGGAATACAACGTGCAACCTCTTCGGCGTGTGAAGGCCCAGAAAGAACTACAATTTTATCGCTTTTTATTTCTTCTCCGATAACGTCACTTAAAAGTTTAAGGCTTCCTTCTTCCAGACCTTTTCCGGTGTTTACAATAACCATTTTTTCATCAGTGTAAGGAGAAGCAAGCTTTGCGACATCACGGACAAAACTCGATGGTATACCAAAAATCAATATATCACAATTTTCCACACAAGAAATATCACTTGTAAGAACTATGTTTTCAGAAATCGGCACACCAGGCAGTTTCTGAATATGTTCGCCATGTTTTCTTATATCATCGATTTCAGACTGAAACTTTGACCAAACAGTGACATTATGTTTTCCGCAATGATGAGCCATTACAGCAAGACTCAGACCAAATCCACCTGAACCAAGTATAACTACATTTGCCATAAAAAATACCTCCTGTCAAAAATATTCCAATATGTTAAGATTAAGATTATTTACTTTTTAAATGCAAATTTGTTTTCTGTACCTGCCAGAAGTCTATCAATGTTAGGTTTATGTTTCCATATAATAGTACCAGCCATGACAACAGATAATATAGTATGTAGAATAACTATACCTATTGGAGACTGTTCAACAATAAATGACATGGCAAATACTGCTATCGGACAATATGCAGATGCAAAGATAGATGCAAGTGAAACATATTTTGATATTGCTAAAATAACAATAAAAATAGCCAGAATTGATATAAACACTTTCAAATCAATCATAATAAATGAAGAAGCACCGGCAAGAACACCTTTTCCACCTTTAAATCCGTAATATATGGGGAAAATATGTCCCATTACTGCACCTATACCAGCAATATACTTTATATATGTTATATCGCCATTTATTCCTGCATTAAGAAGATTGGCAAAAATCATTGCCAGAGCAACCGCAAGGATACTTTTAAGTACATCGCCGACAAGTGTCAGTAAAGCACAAGTCTTACCAACGCAACGATAAGTGTTTGTCAAACCGGCATTGTTACTGCCCATTTCTCTGATATCCTTTCCGGTCATAATTTTAACTATTATGATAGAGAAATTGAGACTTCCAAGAAAATACCCAAATATAGCGGCGATGAGAACAGCAAGTAAATAATTCACTTGTCGTTACCTCCCCTCTCACGAACAATAAAACGAACGGGAGTACCTTCCAGACCGAAAGTAGAACGTATTTGATTTTCAATATATCTTCTGTATGAGAAATGAAACAAATCGGCTCTATTTACGAATGTAACAAAAGTAGGAGGCTTAGTTGACGGTTGTGTCATATAATAGATTTTAAGTCTTCTGCCCTTATCTGACGGTGGCTGAACTCTTGTTGTAGCATATGCGAGAACATCATTAAGCATACCAGTAGAAATTCTCATACTATTTTGTTCATAGGTATATTTAATAAGTTCATACAATTTATTTATACGCTGACCTGTTTTTGCAGATATAAACACAAAAGGAACATATGACATAAAACTGAAATCGTTTTCAAGTTTGGTGCGATATTCCTGCATAGTCTTATCATTTTTTTCAATTAAGTCCCATTTATTTACAGCTACTACGCAAGCCTTCCCCTGTTCATGAGCATAGCCTGCCACTTTTGAATCCTGTTCAGTAAATCCCTCTGAAGCATCAATCATTATAACACAGACATCAGCACGGTCAACAGCCATATAGGCACGCAAAACGCTATAATGTTCAACTTTTTCAGTAATACGTGATTTTTTTCTGATACCGGCAGTGTCGATAAATACAAATTTACCAAATTCATTTTCAATAACAGTATCCGTTGAATCTCTTGTAGTTCCTGCTATATCAGAAACTATCACACGTTCTTCACCGGCAATCTTATTTATCAATGATGACTTGCCGGCATTAGGTTTTCCGATTACAGCGACCTTAATGTATTCATCATCGTATTCCTGAATATCATTATCAGGAAGATATTCATAAACAGCATCAAGCATATCACCAGTACCATGTCCATGAACAGAAGATACAGGATAAGGGTCACCAAGTCCCAAGTTATAAAATTCATATATTTCCATTGGAGGTTCGCCGAGTGTATCGCATTTATTTACAGCCAGAACGATTGGTTTACCGCTTTTTATAAGCATTTCAGCGACTGCATAGTCATCGGCAGTAACACCACATCTGACATCTGTAAGAAAGACTATAACATCAGCTTTTTCTATAGCGAGTTCTGACTGTCGTCTCATTTGAGAGAGGATAATATCATCACTGTCTGGTTCAATACCTCCGGTATCAACGACCATAAAACTCTTGTTACGCCATTCACATTTTGAATAGATGCGGTCACGGGTAACACCGGGGGTATCTTCGACTATTGAAAGACGCTGTCCGATAATCTTGTTAAACAATGTTGATTTACCGACATTAGGTCTACCAACGACTGCAACAATTGGTAATGACATTTTATCATACTCCTTTCATATTTTAATAAACAATTCCCATAATTGCATCAAGAAATTCATATCCGTCATTAGGTACATGTTTTATTTTCACATTCAAAGCATTTTCAACATCTTCTATTGTAAGGTCATCAAGAAATTCCGTAGAGTCTCTTCTTACCATTGAACTTGAAATAATAAGGTTTTCGCCCAAATCCTTATTTTTAAGCTGAGCAATCAAATCCTGAGCAGTTATCAGACCTGCAACAGTAATAGTTTCTCCAAAAAAATCATTTCTTATTCTGTGAACATCACATTTCAGCAACGGAAAACGTTTTTCAGCCAATTGAGCGAGATATTTCATAGTTTCATATGCAGAATATCCCGTAGCTATGGATACATGACGACAATCGCCTTCCCATTCAGCCGATTCAATAGCCTTTTCAAATTCATCAATTAACGAGCGAACCATACCAACGCCATTTTCATACTGTGGGAAATCCTCATAATATTCCATAGGAGGGATTTCTCTGCCAGCCATAATAAAGAATTCATCTGACGGGAACGCTGTTCTTGTACCGAATTTTTCAAGGAATATTTCTTGAAATCCGGCAATTATGTCAATTGTTTCAGAAGCCTTTTCAGGTGTAAAAGTAGTGAGTGGAAACAATCCTTTGCGGAATTTTGTAAGACCAACAGGTACGACTGCCATGCTTGAAATATTTGGCATAAGTTTTCCCAAATCAGAAAGAGTACGTTTAAGTTCGTCACCATCATTAAGATTCGGGCAGCAAACGACCTGACAATTAAGCTTTATACCATTTTCGGCGAGTTGATAAATATATTTAAGTTTTTCGCCGGCAAAGCGATTATGCATCATTTTGACACGTAAATCAGGATTGGTTGTATGAACAGAAACATTGATATTAAGTTTCATTTTAATGATGCGGTCAATATCAGACTGTTCCAAATTAGTAAGGGTAACATAATTTCCCTGAAGAAAAGACAGACGTGCATCATCGTCCTTAAAGTAAAGGGATTCACGCATATTAGGTGGCATCTGGTCTATAAAACAAAAAACGCATTTGTTTCTGCAAGATTGTTTTTTATCCATGAGGAAAGTTTCAAATTCAAGACCGATATCATCATATTCATCTTTTTGAATAGTAAAGGATAGTTGTTGACCATTGCGAAGAATCACAAGATTAACTGTTGTTTCAGCGGCATAGAACATATAGTCAAGGACGTCATGAATTTCCTGATTATTTACAGATACCAGAAAATCACTGGGAATAATTCCTGCGATATAGGCGGGAGAATTTTCAACAATACTTTTTATTTCAACCATATAGTCCTCCGTAAGCTTTTAAAAAAAGGAGAGCAGGACTTAACTCCTCCTCTCCTTCTCAATGTATCGGATTAAGCCGATTAAGCGTCGATTTTGATAACCTCTACGCCCTTATAGAAACCGCAGTTCTTACAAACCTTGTGCGGAGCCTTAAATGCGCCACAGTTGTCGCACTTAGACATAGCAGGCACGTCAAGCTTCCAAACAGCAGAACGTCTTTTATCACGTCTTGCCTTAGAAGTTTTTCTCTTTGGTACAGCCATTCTGGCACCTCCTTACATGAGCTTCACAGCTCAGAAATTAGACAATTGCAATCAGCGACATTAAGGTCACAACCGCACACCATGCAAAGACCTTTGCAGTCATCTTTACAAAGAATTTTAGAGGGCAGTTGTAAAAGCAGGTCAGTAAAAGCAATATCATTCAGTTCAATGCTCTGCCCATCAGCGACGATATAGTCATCATTATCGCCATTCAAAGAAGGGACAACGATATGTGAAAAATCAAAGGAATAATTTCTTTCAAACTCGTTAAGACACCTGTCACAGACAAGAGAGAGAGAGAATGAGACGGAATATTCAAGATAAACAACGCCGGCACGGTTAAAGAACCTGCCAGAGACATTAATAGGAGAAGAAAAACAGTAACCATGTATATTAGAGAGTTCATCTTCAGGGATAGAATAGCCGATATCCTTAGATTCACCGACGATATTGAAAAGTTGTCTCAAATTAAAAATCATATACAAAAAGACCTTTCAGAGCATCATAAAATATATTATACACCAATTCCAGAAATATGTCAATAGGTGTTTCTGAAAAAAACTAAATTTTTTATTCAGAGGTTACTTAACAAACTGCTTAACGTTTTCAGTAAGTTCAGAAACATCAGCAGAGACAGTGAATACAACAGAAACATCTTCACCTGTAAGAGCGTCGATTTTTTCGAGCATATTACCGAAAGCTTCATAGTCACGTCCACCGATTTTAAAGATTCCGTCAACGAATATATCAGTGATATCATAGTTGCTTGCAAGGAGGCCGGCAACAAAACCATAGAAAGCATCATAGCCTTCAACCTTGTAGTATTCTGTATCGCACCATCTTGCTTTACGGCTGATAGAATATCTTACAGTTGAGCCTTTTTCAACGCATACAACGTTACCGTTGGAAGATTTTACAGATTCATTAATCTTGTCGATGAGAATCTTAGTTTTGCCTGTACCTTTTTTACCAGTAATCAGTTTAATCATAAGTATTTACTCCTTCCGTTGCCTTACGGCTTTTTACGTATTTTAGAGAATATATAAGCCGGAAAAGAAATTAACCGAGCTTTGCTTCAAGGGCAGCCTTAGCACCCTCGTAACCTGGTTTGCCGAGAAGTGCGAACATATTTGACTTATAGCTTTCAACGCCAGGCTGATTAAATGGATTAACGCCAAGAACATAGCCGGAAATTGCACAAGCCTTTTCAAAGAAATAAATCATATAGCCAACACTTTCTTCAGTAGTATCTTCGAGTTCAAGAATAATATTAGGAACACCGCCTTCAGTATGAGCGAGAACAGTACCTTCAAAAGCCTTTCTGTTAACAACTGACATATTCTGATTTGTAAGGAAATTAAGACCATCAAGGTTTTCAGCGTCAGGTTCAAGGAAAAGGTCAGTTTTAGGGTTCTTTATATCAACAACAGTTTCAAAGAGAATTCTTGAACCGTCCTGAATATACTGACCCATTGAATGGAGGTCGGTAGAGAAAACAGCAGCGGACGGGAATATACCCTTATTATCCTTGCCTTCGCTTTCGCCGAAAAGTTGTTTATACCATTCGGACATCATAACGAAACTCGGGTCATATGAAACGAGCATTTCAACAGACTTACCTTTTCTATAAAGAATATTTCTGAGAGCGGCATATTTATAGCAGTCATTGTTGTCAAAGTCTGCACAGAAATCAGCCTGAGCCTTTGCAGCACCCTTCATAAGAGCGTCGATATCACAGCCTGCAACAGCTATTGGAAGAAGTCCTACAGCTGTAAGGACAGAGAAACGGCCACCGACATCATCTGGAATAACAAAAGTTTCATATCCTTCAGCATCGGAAAGATTTTTAAGAGTACCTCTTGCCTTATCAGTAGTAGCAAAGATACGGTTTTTAGCTTCTTCCTTGCCATACTTATCCTCAACCATTTTCTTGAATATTCTGAAAGCGAGAGCAGGTTCAGTAGTAGTACCGGATTTAGAAATTACATTAACAGAAAAGTCCTTATCCTTGCAGAGAGAAATAATTTCATTAAGATAAGTAGGATTTATGCTGTTACCTACATAATATATATCAGGTGTATCCTTGCTGATATTGTTATAAAGTGGTGATTTAAGGAGTTCAATAGCGGCTCTTGCACCGAGATATGAACCACCTATACCAATAACGATAAGTATATCGGAATTATTTTTAATTTTTTCAGCAGCAGCTTTAATTCTTGCAAATTCTTCCTTATCATAATCAGTAGGAAGGTTAACCCAACCAAGGAAATCATTTCCAAGACCATTTTTCTTATGAAGAGAATCAGCAGCGGCCTCAACCTGAGCTTTTATGCCAGCGAGTTCATCGCAGTTCACAAAATCAGCAAGATATTTTGTATTAAGTTTCAAAGACATTTATAATAACCTCCAATTTGCATGACAAAAGCCATACAACAATAATTTCCATATTTATAATACTATATTTTTTAAGTTTTTTCAAGGGTAATTTGAATATTCGACACAATTCATAATATTAAAC
>CAZTUV010000036.1:0-14240 GCA_964616595.1 uncultured Alistipes sp. | reverse complement strand
CTTTATATAACAGACCTTGATGGTACTTTGTTTAATAATAATGGCAATATTTCTGGTACTTCCATAAACATAATAAATTCGTTGATTGACAAAGGAATGAATTTTACATTTGCGACTGCAAGGTCAATATATTCTGCAAAGCCTCTTACTTCTGAACTTAATATAAATGTACCATATATACTTATGAACGGCGTTAGTGTTTACAATCCAATTAATAATTTATATGTGAAAAATGAATACATTCCTTCAAATGTTTCTTCCGAAATAATAAGAACTTTCAAGGAAAATAACCTTAATTGCTTTATGTTCAGAATAGATAATAATATTCTTACAGCCTACTTTACTAAAATAACATCTCAGGTTATGCAAAGTTTTGCTGAATCACGAAAAAATAATTACAATAAACCTTTTATACAATGCAGAGACTTCATAGATGTTGCAGATGACAATACGGTCTATTATACGGTTACTGGTGAATATGAAAAACTTTTGCCAACAAAAAAAGCCATTGAATCTGTTAAAGGTATCAATTATGCTTTCTATCAGGATACCTATACAAATAAATATTTCCTTGAAATATTTTCCGAAACTGCCTCAAAAGCAAATGGTATAAGATTTCTGCAAAATGAATATGGCTTTGATAGGATTGTATGTTTTGGAGATAACTTAAATGATATGGCAATGTTTGACAAATCAGATATTAGAGTTGCTGTTGATAATGCCGTTCCTGAACTGAAGAAACTTGCTGATTATATAACGTTATCTAATCAAAATGACGGTGTAGCAAAGTGGCTTTCTGAAAATTATGGGAAACTATAAATTATACATAAATGACAGATTATTATGCCCTATATTTAATGATGCAAACAATATTAATGTTTTTTGTGAGGATATGAAAAAATCTTTGAGTGTTAAAAAAACTCAGAAATATGATAAATGAATTAACAACGAAAGGAAAATAAAAATGAAAAAGTTAATGCTTGGAAATGAAGCTTTTGCGAGAGGACTTTATGAGGCTGGTTGTAAAGTGGTATCAAGTTACCCTGGTACACCATCAACCGAAATTACTGAAGAAGTAGCTAAATATAATGAAGTTTATGCTGAATGGTCTCCAAACGAAAAAGTAGCTCTTGAAGTAGCTCTTGGTGCATCAATAGCTGGTGCAAGAAGTTTCTGCGGAATGAAACACGTTGGTCTTAATGTTGCGGCAGACCCTTTATATACAGCATCTTATAGTGGCGTTAATGCTGGTCTTGTAATCGCTGTTGCCGATGACCAAGGTATGCATTCTTCACAGAATGAGCAGGATAGCAGACATCATGCAATTGCATCAAAAGTTCCTATGCTTGAACCATCTGATTCGTCTGAATGTAAGGATTTTGTAAAACTTGCGTTTGAGATTTCTGAAAACTTTGATACACCAGTTATTGTAAGAATGTCAACCCGTGTAGCACATTCTCAGAGTATCGTCTGTACACAGGAACGTCAGGAACTGGAACTTAAAGAATATGTTAAAACTCCTCAGAAATATGTTATGATGCCTGCTTATGCAAAAGGCAGACATATATTTGTTGAAGAACGTACACAGAAACTTACTGAATATGCTGAAACTTCACCACTCAATCGTATTGAAATTTCTGAAAACGCTGAATTTGGTGTAATAACTAATGGTGCAGCTTATCAGTATACTAAAGAGGCTCTTGGTAATAAAGCATCTGTTTTGAAACTTGGAATGGTAAATCCTTTGCCGGTAAAGCTTATTCAGGATTTTGCAGAAAAATATGAAAAAATCTATATTATAGAAGAACTTGATGGTATTATTGAACAGCATTGCAGAAATATCGGTGTGAATAATATTCAGGGAAAAGAAATATTCGGCTATATTGGAGAAATTCCGCAATCAACAGTCGCTGAAAAGATTTTGGGAGAAAAGAAAGAATTTGTTTCATTAGATGAAAATATTCCGATAAGACCTCCTGTTATGTGTGCAGGCTGTCCGCACAGAGGACTTTTCTATTGCCTTAAAAAGCTTAATGTAACAGTTTCCGGTGATATAGGCTGCTATACTCTCGGAGCTGCTGCACCTCTTAATGCTATGGATACTACTATTTGTATGGGTGCATCAATTTCCGCATTACATGGTTTCAATAAGGCAAGAGGGGCAGAATCTGAACACAAAAGCGTTGCTGTAATAGGTGATTCAACTTTCATGCACTCCGGAATGACTGGTCTTGTAAATATAGCTTATAATAATTCAAATTCAACTGTAATTATTCTTGATAATTCAATAACAGGTATGACAGGTCATCAACAGAATCCAACCACAGGAAAGAACCTTAAAGGTGACCCTGCTGCTGCTGTTAATCTTGAGGAACTTTGCAAGGCGATTGGCATAAAGCGTGTAAGAGTTGTAGACCCTTATAATCTTGCTGAAACTGAAAATGCTATAAAAGAAGAACTTCAGGCAGATGAGGCTTCTGTAATAATTTCACGCAGACCATGTGCATTACTTAAATATGTTAAACATAATGCTCCGTTTAAAGTTGATAACGACAAGTGCGTTGGCTGTAAATCTTGCATGAAACTTGGCTGTCCTGCTATTTCCATAAAGAACAAAAAGGCAGTTATCGACCATACACAATGTGTGGGTTGCGGAATCTGCAAGGAAATGTGCAAGCTTAATGCTATAATATAATTTGCAAAATATGACTTTGGTTTCCTTTAAAAACATATTGAAAGGTGATTCTTATGGAAAATGAAATTTGCAATGCCTTTGCAGATTGGCTGAATAGTCTGCTTGAAAAAGATATGCCCGAAAATACTAAGGCTTATAATTTTAATCTTTATGAAGAAGAGGACGAAACTTATGGAATACAGCTTATCGCCTCTGATAGATTTCAGGAAGATGACGGCGGTGAATGGGCTTGTTCTGAAGTGTATTCATCTGAAGAAGATATTTTCTATATTGACCATTCGGACGAAAAAAATGCAAGCTGTCAAAGAGGTATGGAATTTATTTGCAGTTTAATAAATGAATACCTTGAAAATGGAAAATATTCAGATAAGCTTAAAAGTTCAAACGCTGTCGGTGCAGGATTCGTGGACGGCGATATTGAAGTGTTATTTAAAAAATAATCTGGAGGATTTTATGAATACTAAATCAATTATGATAGTAGGTGTAGGTGGACAGGGTTCACTTCTTGCCTCAAGAATTATAGGAAATGTGCTTTTGTCACAAAACTATGACGTTAAAGTAAGTGAAGTACATGGAATGTCACAAAGAGGCGGTTCTGTTGTTACTTATGTAAAATATGGTGATAAGGTTTATTCTCCAATTGTCGAAAAAGGCGAGGCAGATATAGTCATATCTTTTGAAATGCTTGAAACAGCAAGATGTCTTCCGTATCTCAAAAAGGGCGGTAAAATGATTACTTCTTTACAAAAGATAGACCCAATGCCTGTTATTACCGGTGCTGCTCAATATCCGGAAAATATCATTGAAAAACTTATTGCTGCCGGTGCTGATGTGACAGCAGTTGACGCATTAAGCCTTGCTGAACAAGCTGGAACTTCTAAAGCATCAAATGTTGTTCTTATGGGTGTTCTTGCCTCTAAAATGGATTTTCCGGAAGAAATATGGCAGAATGCTCTTGAAAAATGTGTTCCGCCTAAGTTCCTCGAACTCAATAAAAAGGCTTTTGCTCTTGGTATGCAGAACGCATAATTATATAAATAAAAGGAGGTCTTTTCCGATGGAAAGATATTGGAATCAAGAAATTGAATGTATGTCCCGTGAAGATATGAAGAAATTACAGGACGAAAGACTTGTGGCACAAGTAAAGCATGTTTATGAAAATGTGGAATATTATCGTAATCTTATGGACGAAAAAGGAGTTAAACCTGAAGATATAAAATCAACAGATGACCTTTATAAACTCCCGTTTCTTTCAAAAGCTGATTTGCGTGATGCTTATCCATATGGACTTCTTGCCAAACCTCTTTCTGATTGTGTAAGAATACATTCAACAAGTGGTACAACCGGTAAACGTGTAGTGGCATTTTATACACAGAATGATATTGACCTCTGGGAAGACTGTTGTGCAAGAGCTATTACAGCAGCAGGCGGTACTAATGAAGATGTATGTCAGGTATGTTACGGATATGGACTGTTCACAGGCGGTTCAGGACTTCATGGTGGTTCTCATAAGGTGGGTTGTCTTACACTTCCAATGTCGTCCGGCAATACCGAAAGACAGATTCAATTCATGCGTGACCTTGGTTCAACAATTATCTGCTGTACTCCTTCATACGCTGCATATATTGGTGAAACTCTTCATGAAATGGGAATCTCTCCAGACGATATAAAGCTTAAGGCTGGTATTTTCGGGGCAGAACCATGGACTGAGGAAATGCGTCATGCAATTGAAAAATCCCTTGGAATAAAGGCTTATGATATATATGGCCTTACTGAAACAAGTGGCCCTGGTGTCGCTTTTGAATGTTCTGAACAAACTGGCATGCACATCAATGAGGATAATTTTATTCCGGAAATTATCAATCCGGAAACAGGTGAGGTTTTACCGGACGGAGAAGTTGGTGAACTTGTATTTACAAGTATTACAAAAGAAGCTTTCCCGTTACTCAGATATAGAACCCGTGATTTGTGTGTGCTTTCAAGAAAAAAATGTTCATGCGGTCGTACTCTCATTAAAATGACTAAACCTATGGGACGCAGTGATGATATGATGATTATCAGAGGTGTAAATGTATTCCCAAGTCAGATTGAAACAGTTCTTATTGAACAAGGATATACTCCTAATTATCTTATCGAAGTTGACCGTGTAAATAATTCCGATACTCTTGATATCAGTGTAGAAATGAATCCTGAACAACTTTCTGATAAAATAAAGGATATGCAGGATAAAGAAAGAGAACTTGCCGGAGCAATCAAAACTATGCTTGGAATTAGTCCTAAAGTACATCTTGTTGCACCAAAGTCCATTGCCAGAAGTGAGGGCAAGGCTGTACGTGTAATCGATAAGAGAAAACTTCATGATTAATCATATTTTCTGACAATATTTTATAAAATTAAAAGGAGGATTTTCTATGGCAAACGTACGACAAATTTCTGTGTTTATTAACAATAAACCTAATCAGCTTAATGAGGCTGTTAAACATCTTAAAGAAGCCGGTATAAATATACGTGCAATGAGTCTTGCAGATACAAAAGATTTTGGTATATTGCGTATAGTTGTTAATGATACCCAAAAAGCTTGTGATTTGCTTTCAGACTCTGGATATGCTGTTATTATAACAGAAGTTGTAACAGTTTCCATACCTGATACAGCAGGTCAGTTAAGCCGTGTCCTTGAAGTTCTTGGCAAAGAGGGCGTAAATGTTGAATACCTTTATGCATTCCTTGGTACATCTGAAAAATCTGTTTCTTTTGTAATCAGAGTAGATGACAATGAAAAGGCTTGCAGTGTACTTACTGATGCTGGTATTATACAGCTTACTGAAAATGATATTGCTGAAATGTAATGTTATAAAATAAAAAAATTCCTCCTATGGTATAATTTAAGTCCATAGGGGGAATTTTTATATAAATCAAGAAGAATTATTCATTATATTTTGATTCAAGCCATTTAATAAGTTCATTGAAACCTTCTTGATTTTTTTCAAATTCTTTTTCGTTTTCAATCGTTGCTTTCATTGAGCAAAGTTTACCATGCCATGTAAGACATTTAAGATTATTACTGTTTATTATTTTGTAAGAAAAATTTTCTTTACTTCCTGAATAGTCATTTCCGCTTTCAAAATAGTAAAATTTAGGTATTTCAAATATTTTTGATACGCTTGTTTTTCCTGCCATAATTCATATCCTTTCAAAAAAATCAACCGCCATATCAAGACTTTCATAGACTCCGCTTAGTAAAGGATTTATAATATCATCAGGTTGTGTAAGGTCAGGAATCATTATCACTTGACAGCCAGCAGAATGTGCCGATTTAATGCCATTTGGAGAATCCTCAAAAGCCACACATTCCATAGGCAAGAGTCCCAGTTTCTTAGAAGCTGTAATATATATATCCGGAGCAGGTTTACCGTTTTGAACCATGTCGCCACATATTATTGCATCAAAATAATCATATGCATTAATTTTTTTGAGATAAGTTTCTGCACGTTCACGTTCGGTGGCGGTGGCAACAGCTATACTATAATTATTGTTTTTAAGATATTTAAGAATTTCAAATAATCCTTTTTTGGTTTCAAATCCATATTTATCTATATAATTATTCATAAGCTGAATACGTCTGTTGCGAATCTCATTAAACGGAAAATCATTGCCAAAAATACCTTTAAGTAACGGAACAGAATATTTTCTTGAGAGACTTCTTATTTCATAAACGTTTTCATCGGTCATATTATAACCATATTCAAGAGAGGCCTCTTTCCAGAAGCGTACAAGAATTTTTTCGGTATCAAGCATAAGACCGTCCATATCGAATATTGCACCTTTAATTTTTCTTTCCATATTTTTTACCTTTAAAAAACAGGGCAGACAAAAGTTGTCTACCCATATAATTAGTTACCAATTAATAATCCAGTTATACATACCTTCATACTGTCTTGCGGAACTATTCCATGAATAATCCGTAGTCATTCCTCTGTAAACCATTTTATCCCACTGGTCACGGTGATTGAAGTATATATGTTTTGAATAGTTGATTACACCAATCATTTCATCAGCATTGTAATTAGCAAATGAAAAGCCTGTACCTGTACCATCAAACTCATTATAAGGAATTACTGTATCTTTAAGACCGCCGGTTTCACGAACAATCGGAATAGTACCATATCTGAGTGAAATAAGTTGTGTAAGACCGCATGGTTCAAAGAGAGATGGCATAAGCATTGCATCAGCGGCAGCATAGAGTTTATGTGCAAGCTGGTCAGAATAAAGAATATTTGCAGAAACTCTGTCAGGATATTTCCATTGATAATGTTTAAACATATTTTCATATTTTTGGTCGCCAGTACCAATTACAACAAATTGTGTATTAGGGTCACAAATTTGTTCCATAGTATAACTTACAAGGTCAAGACCCTTTTGGTCGGTCAAGCGTGAAATTATTGCTATCATGTATTTATTTTCATCAACAGGCAATCCAAGTTCTTTTTGGAGTTCCATTTTATTCTGAGCTTTTTTCTTTTTAAAGTTTTTGGAATGGTATTCTTTAAAGATATTTTTATCATTATTAGGGTCGAATACATTATAATCGATTCCGTTAACTATGCCACGTAATGATGCAGACCTTGCTCTGAGAAGTCCTTCAAGCTGTTCTCCATAGAATGGATATTTTATTTCTTCAGCATAAGTTTCGCTTACAGTTGTTATGTAATCAGCATACACAAGACCGCCTTTAAGCATATTGGCATCTTTATTGAATTCGAGCTTATCTGAAGTAAACATATAGTCCGGAAATGCTGTATTATATTTAAATGTATCAATATTCCATACACCCTGAAATTTAAGGTTATGAATGGTCATAATTGTTCTGGTGGAGCTATAAAATGGGTGTGTTGCAAAAGTAGAATGCATAAATACCGGAATAAGTGAAGATTGCCAGTCATGACAATGAATAATATCAGGACGAAATCCTATTACCGGAAGAATTGCCAGTACAGCTTTACAGAAGAAAGTAAATCTTTCTATATCCCATTTAAGGTCAGGGGAATATGGGGTATCACATTTAAAATAATATTCATTATCTACAAAATAGAACTTTATGCCATTATATTCATATTCCATAATACCAACATGAACATTATTGGGTCTTTTACCGTAGTCCATGTAAAAGTGAGTGACATACTTGAAATTATCTCTATATTTAGCAGGAATACAGGTATAATAAGGAAGAATTACCCTCACATCAAAATCGTTTTTATTGATATACTTAGGAAGTGCTCCTACAACGTCTGCAAGACCGCCAGTTTTTACAAACGGAACGCATTCAGATGCAGCAAATAAAATATTGTTCATTGCCATCAAGCTCCTTGCTTTATAGATTACTGCCTTATAGCAGGTGAACTATCTATTATAAGTCAATAGATTTCCTTTAATTGTCTGATTTAAAGATAATTGTATTTTATAGACATTATTTTAAAGGCGATGGGTTTTTTATGAGGCGAACCCTTTCCACAGTTCCTGCGGTACTGTTGTTTTACGAACAACTTTTGAAAACCTTTTTTTGATTATACCATAAATATTTATTTTTGTCAACCATACCAATTGTATAAAATTTGATATGTTTCAAGATATTTACATTATACAACAAAGTTTACAACAAGTCAATAGCAAAAAAGATATTTTCATACGAATCAATTTTCATCGTCAGCTATAATATAGGCAGTTATAATAGTTTTGTTTGGAATTTTAAGAAACATTATTTATCACATATACTGCTTTTCGAGATTTTTTGTGTCAATAACCATTCGCAACATAAAAAGCATTTTATTTAAAACTGAAACGGTTTAAAAAGTCAGATATCTTTACATAAAAGCAAAGGCGAGAAGAAAATTCCTCCCGCCTGTATTTATTATTTAAAGTAATTTACACCACTTTCAAATATTTTCTGGTCTTTGTTGCCGGAAACATTTTTGCAGATATAATTACCTTTACGTTCAGAGTGACCCATTTTACCGAATACTCTACCATCAGGTGAAGTAATACCTTCGATAGCTTCGATTGAAGTATTAGGATTATAACGGATATCCATAGTAGGATTACCATCAAGGTCAACATATTGTGTAGCGATTTGTCCGTTATTGGCGAGTCTTTGAATAAGGCTCTGTGGTGCTACAAAGCGACCTTCACCATGTGAAATCGGTACAGTATGAATATCGCCTACTTCACAACCATAAAGCCATGGTGATTTATTGGAAGCAATTCTTGTATTAACCATCATGGATTGATGACGTGCAATTGTATTGAATGTAAGTGTAGGTGATTCATCTGTCATATCAACTATTTCTCCAAAAGGAACAAGACCAAGTTTTATAAGTGCCTGGAAACCATTGCAGATACCGAGCATAAGACCATCACGGTTTTTAAGGAGTTCGTGAACGGCATCTTTAATTTTTGGATTGCGGAAAAATGCTGTAATAAATTTACCACTACCTTCTGGTTCGTCACCGCCGCTGAATCCACCAGGAATCATAATAATCTGTGATTCTTTAATAGCATTTTCAAAATAGTTTATGCTGTCTTCAAGGTCTGCTGCTGAAAGATTCTTTATAACGACAGTTTCTGCCTTAGCACCAGCCTTTTCAAAAGCTCTTGCTGTATCATATTCGCAGTTGGTTCCTGGGAATACTGGTATAAGTACCTTTGGCTGTGCGATTTTTATAGATGCGGATTTCTTTTCAGAGTTTTCAGCCGAATAAGTTTGTGGTGTATAATCAGTAGTTGTTATTCTGCATGGGAATATAGGTTCAAGTTTACCTTCCCAGGCTCTTTGAAGTGCATCAAGATTTACGGTATACTTTTCTGTGAAAATCTTATAATCACGGATTGTTTTACCTATTACAAACTCATCTTCAAAAGCATTTCCCATAACTTCCACGATAAATGCACCATAACAAGGTTTATAAAGTTCATCAGGAGTAAGGTGAGCAGAAAATTCAAATCCCAGTTTGTTACCAAAGCACATTTTTGCGATACCTTCAGCAACACCGCCATAACCATTTGTCCATACTGCATTTGCACGACCTTCAGTGATAAGTTTTTCGACCTTATCAAAGCATTTTTTAAGGCTTGCAAATACAGGCAGACCATTTCTGTCATATTCAGGAACAATCATTATAACATCATTTCCAGCTTCTTTAAACTCAGTGGAAACAACTTTATTTGCCTGTGCAGTGGATACAGCAAATGATACAAGTGTAGGAGGTACATCAATATCTTCAAAAGTACCTGACATTGAGTCTTTACCACCTATCGAACCACAACCCATTTCAAGTTGTGCTTTAAATGCTCCTAATAATGCAGAAAGAGGTTTTCCCCAACGTTTAGGGTCATTCTGAGTACGTTCAAAGTATTCCTGGAATGTAAGCCAGCATTTCTTATATGAACCACCAGCTGCAACTATTTTTGCAATTGATTCTACTACTGCAAGCATTGCTCCATGGTATGGACTCTTTGATGAAATATCCGGATTGTATCCCCAGCCCATGAGGGAACAGGTATTGGTTTCGCCTTTGAGTACTGGAATTTTAGCAGCCATAGCCTGAGATGGTGTCATCTGATATACGCCTCCGAATGGCATTAAAACAGTTCCTGCACCGATTGTTGAGTCAAATTTTTCAATAAGACCTTTCTGTGAACATACATTAAGATTTGACATAATTTCAGTCCAAGTTTCAGCACTGTCTGTGAAAGTTTCATCATCAGTGAATACAGGGTCTTCAATTACGATATCAGTATATTTTGTAGCACCATTTGAGTTAAGGAAATCTCTTGAAAGGTTTACAATAGTATTTCCATTCCAGTTCATTTTAAGACGTGGTTCGTCGACAACGTCAGCTACGACAGTTGCCTGAAGATTTTCTTTTTTAGCTTCTGCCATGAATTTGTCGACATCTTCCGGAGCGATAACCACAGCCATTCTTTCCTGTGATTCACTGATAGCTATTTCAGTACCGTCAAGACCGTCATATTTTTTAGGAACAGCATTGAGATTGATTACAAGTCCGTCTGTAAGCTCGCCGATAGCAACAGATACACCACCAGCACCAAAGTCATTGCAACGTTTAATCATCTTTGTGACATCCGGATTTCTGAAAAGTCTTTGTAACTTTCTTTCTTCCGGTGGGTTACCCTTCTGAACTTCAGCACCGCAGTTTTCGAGTGATTCGAGAGTGTGGGACTTTGAAGAACCAGTAGCACCGCCACAACCGTCACGACCAGTTTTACCGCCAAGGAGTATAACTATATCACCAGCAACGGGTCTTTCACGGCGGATATTTTCAGCTGGAGCAGCACCGACAACAGCACCTATTTCCATTCTTTTTGCGACATATCCGGGGTGATATACTTCTGAAACATGTCCGGTAGCAAGTCCTATCTGGTTACCATATGAACTATAACCGTTGGCAGCACCTACTGTGATTTTTCTCTGTGGAAGTTTTCCGGCAATAGTATCTTCAACCGGAACGAGAGGATTAGCCGCACCGGTTACACGCATAGCCTGATAAACATATGAACGTCCTGAAAGTGGGTCACGGATTGCACCTCCAAGACAGGTTGCTGCACCACCAAAAGGTTCGATTTCAGTTGGGTGATTGTGAGTTTCATTCTTAAACATAAGAATCCAGTCTTCCTGCTGACCGTCTATATCAACTTTGATTTTTACGGAACAGGCATTGATTTCTTCGCTTTCATCGAGGTCGTCAAGAAGTCCGTCAGCTTTAAGTTTCTTTGCTGCGATAGTTGCTAAATCCATAAGTGTAACAGGCTTTCTGGAACGTCCGAGTTCGTCACGAACGTCAAGATATTTGATATAAGTATCTCTTATATAAGGAGTATCTATTTTAACATCTTGAACGTTTGTAAGGAATGTTGTATGACGGCAATGGTCTGACCAATAAGTGTCAATCATTTTAATTTCTGTAATTGTAGGGTCACGCTTTTCTGTATCACGGAAGTATTCCTGACAGAATTTAATGTCACCTGAATCCATAGCAAGACCATATTGTTTTATAAAGTCATTGAGTCCGTTTTCGTCAAGACTTGTGAAACCACTGAGTGTTTTAACAGTTTCAGGAATTTCATAATTATTATCAAGAGTTTCAAATTTTTCAAGAGAAGCTTCACGGCTTTCAACGGGATTGATAATGTAGGATTTAAGAGTGTCAAATTCTTCATCAGTGATGTTTCCGGAAATAATATATACACGTGCATTTCTCACACGACAGCGTTCGCCCTGACGGAGTATCTGTATACATTGTTCACAGCTGTCTGCTCTCTGGTCGAACTGTCCCGGAAGGTATTCAACAGCAAATATTCTGTCATCAGATGTAATTTCAGGAAGTTCTTCATAAACGACATCAACAGCAGGTTCTGAAAAAACAGTATTTATAGAAGCTTTAAAATCTTCTTCACTAAGTCTGTCAGCGTCATATCTGTTAAGAATACGCAAACCATTGATATTAAGTCTGAGAGCTGTACGTACGTCGCTGAGTACGGATTGTGCTTCAACAGCAAATTCCGGTTTTTTTTCGGCATAGATTCTGAATACGGACATATTAAAATCTCCATTTCTAAATTATTATTAACCTTATTATCGGTCGGTTATTTATTCGTTCGTAATTTTGCCAATGCAAAAATCAGAACGGCTTTCTTCTATTGTAACATAAAATATCTGATTACGCAAACTTTTTTCGGAATTTTCACGAGGAATTTTTACTAATGTATAATCTTCGGCATATCCTCTATGAAATTCTGTACAGTTTTCACGTTCAAAAAGAACTTTTACAGTTTTTCCAGCTAAAGATTGCAAATAATTTTTTTCTGACAGAGAAACAGCATTTAACATTTTGGTCGCTCTTTTTGATTTTATACTTTCTGGAATTTGGTTTGACATTTTGTCGGCAGGAGTTCCCTGACGACGTGAATATCTGAAAACATGAACTTTGCTGAAACCTATTTTTTTGACAAATTCAACAGATTCATTGAAATCCTCATCAGTTTCATTCGGGAAACCAACCATAACATCTGTTGTAAAAGAACATTCTGGAAAGAATTTTTTAATTTTTTTAGAAAGTTCCAGATATTCTTCAGCAGAGTAATGACGATTCATAGCCTTTAATGTTTTATTACAACCACTTTGTAACGATAAATGGAATTGTGGACAAAGTTTTTTTACTCTTGACATTCTGCCTAATAAATTATCAGACATTTTTTCTGGTTCAAGAGAGCCTAAACGAATACGTTCAATGCCGTCAACAGACGCACAAACTTCCACAGCATCGGCAAGATTCAATCCGAATTCCATTCCATAGAAGGCAAGATTAATTCCAGTAAGGACAATCTCTTTTTTCCCTAAGCGTGCAGAATTTTCAGCCTCAGCCCTGATTGATTCAAGATTTCTTGAACGGCATCGTCCTCTTGCATATGGAATTATACAATACGTACAGAATTGATTACAGCCATCTTGAATTTTCATAAAAGTACGTGTATTGTTTCCAAAAGACGGAAAATCGAGATTTTCAAAAGTATCATTTTTTGAATAATCTGAAATATTTGTTATTTTTGAATGATGTTCAATATATTCAGAAACAATAACCGAAAGTTCAGAACGGTTTTTAGTACCTGTAATTATATCAGCTTCTGAAAGCTTTTCAGCAGAATTTTTATTTGCTTGAGGATAACAGCCGGTTAATACAATTATTGCAGAAGGAAGTTTCCTGCGTATTTTTCTCAATGTAGATAATACACTATTATCTCCGTATTCTGTAACTGTACATGAATTGATAATAACAATATCTGCATTGTCCGGATTATCTGCAATCTCATAGCCTTTTTTCTCGAAAGATGTTTTTAATGATTCAGTTTCGTATTGATTGACTTTGCAACCAAAAGTAATAAAAAATACTTTATACATATTTCACCTTATTACCATAGATTATTCTTAAATTTATCATGTTAATACTGCACAAAAACCCCCAGCTATTTTTATGCACTATAAATAATTATTCGTTCTGAATAAAAAGAAGTTTTCATTGCATAGTTTATTATACCAAATTGACGAAATTGTTGTAATTGGCTTGACATTCAACAAAATACGTGATATTATATAGTTACGGTAGGGAAAAGCCGTTGAAAAAGCAATAAACAATAAAAAATTTATCCTGAACAGGAGGTACATCTTATGACAAAAACAAAAATCTTTCTTCAGGCAATCAATGATGTCAAAGATTTCGTTACAATCGTAATGCACTATGACTTCGACATCGACCTTGTTTCCGGCAGATACGCTGTTGATGCTAAATCTATTATGGGTATTTTCAGCCTTGACCTTTCCAAGCCAATTGAACTTGATGCACATACTGATGACGCTGAAAAATTCCTTAAGGAAATTGATAGATTTATTGTAAAATAATTCTTTAGCATACATACGTGTAAGGAACTCTGTTTTTTTGACAGGGTTTCTTTTTTTATGTATATAAATATATTTAAT
>CAZTUV010000035.1:0-14398 GCA_964616595.1 uncultured Alistipes sp. | reverse complement strand
GGTATAAAATCAGCTTATAAAGTTAAAGTGGAATTTCGCATTGAAGGTTCTGAAGATTATGATATAAATAAATATTGGATTTATGTTGTTGAAATAAGAGGGGAAGGCTGGTTATTATCTCCTGAAGGTGATAGCTATAATCCGGGATTATATATTGGTCTTTTTGACTGATTCCCTGTCATATGGCAGGGGACTTTTTGTTTTGAATGGTGTTTTTATTAAAAAAATATAAAAAGATGTGGCAATCTGTCAAAATATGTGTTATAATAATTATTACACCTAAAAATTTCATATGAAAGGTATGTGTAAAAATATTGATTTATCTTGATAATGCTGCAACAACTAAACCATGTTCTGAATCTATTAATGCAGTTATGGAATCTTTGACAAAGGATTTTGGAAATCCGTCATCTCTTCATAAAGTCGGATTAAATGCTCAGCTTGTAGTCGATAAGGCAAGAAAAATAATAGCATCTTCAATTGGTGCAGATAGTGGAGAAATATATTTCACCTCTGGAGCAACTGAAAGTAATAATCTTGCATTGCGTGGAATTATGGGGGCTTATGGCAAAAGAAAAAATAAAATAGTTATATCATCAGTTGAACACGCCTCCGTAGATGAAACGGTTTCTGCATTGGAGAAACAAGGCTTTGAAACAATTCGTGTAAGTCCCCGTAAAGACGGACAGTTTTATGCAGAGGATTTTTTGAATGTATGTGATGAAAAAACTTGTATTATAAGTATAATGCTTGTAAATAATGAAACAGGTCATATACTTCCGGTTGAACGGACTTTTAAAACTGTAAAGAAAAAGTTTCCGGAAATTATTACTCATTGTGATTGTGTGCAGGGATATATGAAAATTCCGGTACGTGTTAATACATTAAATGCAGATATGATTTCACTTAGCGGTCATAAGATTCATGCTGTTAAAGGTATTGGTGCTTTATATATAAGAAAGGGTGTTCGTGTTGTACCGGAAGTAACTGGCGGACATCAGGAAAAAGGTATACGTTCTGGTACAGAAAGCGTTCCGTTGATAGCATCGTTTGGAACGGCTGTTGAAAAATATTTTCCTACTATTCATGAACGCTATGAGAAAGTTTCAATGTTAAAAAAATATCTTGTTGAGAAACTTTCTGAAATTAATGGTGTGACAGTTAATTCGCCTGAAAATGCCTCGCCATATGTTGTTAATATATCTGCTGGAAAACGTTCTGAAATAATGCTACATTTCATGGAACAGCAGGGTATATATATTTCCAGTGGTTCAGCGTGTTCAAAGGGACAGCAAAGCGGTGTTCTTGAACAATTTGGAATAAAAGGTAAAAATGCTGACAGTGCTTTAAGAATAAGCATGACTTCAGAAACTACCATTGAAGAAATTGATACATTTATTGACGTTCTTCGTGCTGGTATAGAAAAAATCAGAAACTGAAAGGATTTTTTGTTATGAAAGAAATTGTACTTGTAAAATATGGTGAAATGGTTCTTAAAGGTCTTAATAAAAAGTCATTTGAGGATATGCTTACAAAAAATATTAAACGTAGAATCAAGAGTCTTGGACAGTTTAAAATAAATTCTGCTCAGTCAACTACATATATTACTCCTCTTGATGATAATATTGATTTGGACGAACTAGTAAACCGTGTATCAAAAATATTCGGAATTGCATCATTATGCCGTGTATGTGTATGTGAAAAAGATTTCAATGATATAACCGAAAAAAGTATTGAATATCTTGACGAGGTTTTAAGTAATGCCAAAACTTTTAAAGTTAATGCAAAACGTTCTGATAAAGCGTTTCCAATGAAATCGCCACAGATTTGTATGGAACTTGGTGGGATATTGCTTGAAAGATTCCCGAACCTTACTGTTGATGTGAAAAATCCGGAAGTTACTGTTACTGTGGAAATACGTGATACGAACGCCTATATTCATGCCGAAAATATTAAGGGAGCAGGCGGTCTGCCAGTTGGAAGCAGCGGCAAAGCTATGTTATTGCTTTCCGGTGGTATTGACAGCCCTGTTGCAGGGTATATGATGGCAAAAAGAGGGGTTCATATTGCAGCAATACATTATGTTAGTCCACCATATACTTCTGAAAGAGCGAAAATGAAAGTTGAACAACTATGCGAGAAAATGACTGAATATTGTGGGGGAATTGCTTTTTATTGCGTGCCGTTCACTGAGTTGCAGGAAGCTATAAAAGATAACTGTCCGGAAGAATATTTTACAATTATAATGCGTCGTCTTATGATGGAGATTGCCCAGAGAATTGCGGTAAATGATAACTGTCTCGGACTTATTACGGGCGAAAGCGTCGGACAAGTTGCGAGTCAGACAATGTCTGCCATTGCCTGTACTGATGCTGTTTGCAGAATGCCAGTATTTCGTCCTTTAGTTGGAATGGATAAAACGGAAATTATAGAAATCGCCCGCAAAATAGATACTTTTGAAACTTCTATACTTCCATATGAAGATTGCTGTACAGTATTCACACCACGTCACCCTAAAGTACGTCCGTGTCTTGCAGATGTAGAAAAAGCTCAGGGCTCTTTTGACTTTGAACCTCTTATACAGAAGGCAGTTGAAAATACTGAAATGAAAACATTTACATATTCAAAATAAGTGTTGGAAATGTGTGAAAAATGTGATAATAAATCGCTCTGTGTATTGATGTTTTGTACGGAATATACAAAAAACAGGAACTGGACTATTATGGAATAGTTATTGTACTGAATGTTGTATTACTGACCTTGACAAGATGACCTTATTTGCAGTAAAATATATATAACAAAGAAATTTCTTATCGGTAGAGGAGATTCAGCTGATGAAAGATAATTTGAATGATGTTACGCTTGATAATATTCAGGATAAAAATGATACACTTAATGAAATTCTTAATTCGGTGGACAGCAGGCTGAAACCGGATAACAGTATTTCTGATTGGGAAAACCAGATTAATTCGGTTATTGAAAAACGTTCACATACTTCGGAAATCGAGGATATTCTTAATGAGTTTTCACCTGAAAAGAAAGAAACTACTGTTCAGAAAGTTTCTGAAATAATGCCGGCAGAAAATGACGTTCAGGATTTAGTCGAACAAATTACAGTTGGGAAAAAAATCAGTGAACTTAATTCGCAGAAAAAAAATCTTGCAGATAATGTGAAAAAAATTAATGAAAGTTCAAAGACCGTTGCTGAAATAATTAAGGAAGATATTTCTGAAGCATCGTCCTGTGAATGTAATGAATCTCTCACTCAGACAGAAAAAAATGAACTGCCTACAACTAAAATTGCTATTAATGAGATTAAATCAAAAACAATGGTGTATAATTTGTCCTCTAAAAAAACTCCGGCAAATGTGATACATATGGCTGTAAAAAACGATTCTGTGGAAGAAGTCAGAAGACCTGTTAAGAAAATGGTCAGAGTGGAAAGAAATCAGATACCAAATCAGCCTGTTTCCTCAACACCAAAAGAAAATGTTAAAAAGCCTGTTCCTCAGAAAAATAATATAATTTCAGGGCAGGATAAGAATGTCGTAACGAAAAATAATGTAAAACAGAAAACCTCAAAGAAAAAAAAGCCGTTAAAACAAAAAGTTGTTGATTTATTCCCGCAAAAACAAGATTCAGTGCCTGAAAAGATTCGTAAAGTAGTATTTATGTGTTCAGTATGTGCAATAGTTGTTTGTGGATATATGGTCGGAGATTATTATATAGATTTAGGAAAAAGTAAAAATCTTCATGAAGAAATAGCAGAAATATATGAACCATATCTTCCTGATAATAATATTACTAATATTGCAACTATTTATGAACCTGATTATGAACGCACTTATACTTTGCTTGATGGTGCTAAAAAACTTCTTGATATGAACTCTGATGTGGTTGGATATATAACAATTCCTGGTACTCCAATAGCTAATCCTATCATGCAGGCTACTGATAACAGTAAATATCTTGACCAAAATATAAATGGCGAAAGTTCACGTGCAGGAGAACTTTTCCTTGATTATAGAAATAATTTTGACAATGTTGTTGACGGTAAGCTTAGCGTGGCTAATTCAGATAACCTCGTTATATACGGTCACAATATGGCTAATGATACAATGTTCGGAAGCCTTAAATACTATCAGAGAAATTATAATTATTACAGCGAAAACCCTATTATATATCTTAACTCAAATTATGAATGTTATACCTATAAGATATTCTCATATTTCATACTTGACGCTCTCGATGAATCGGAAACCGCTTACGATTGCTGGAATAAGTTCAATTTCGATAATGAGGAAGATTTTTATAATTTTGTAAATGAGGCAAAGAAAAGAAGTCTTGGACTTAATGATGTAGATGTGAAATATGGCGACAAGATTGTGACTCTTTCGACTTGCAATACTATACTCGGCGACAGAGGCAGGCTGATTGTAATGGGCAGACTTCTCAGAGATGATGAGAACGTTACTGAAGGCACTGAAACTAATGTTCAGAATGCTAATGTAAAATGGCCTTCAATATATTATCAATCAAAACCTAATGAAAAATATGACCCTGATGCTGAATTTGTTCCATATGGCTGACAGGAGGAATAGTCTATGCATTTAACCAAAGTGATTTCGATATTTTCAGCGTGTGTTGCCGTGATTGCAATATCTTCCTCAGTTATTATGATGAGTCAGAATGATGAGGAAATAACTGATGCCACTGTTATGATATATGAACCAGAACAGGTTACATACGAAGAAACTGAAATACAAGAAGAATCAGAACCAGTAAATATAGATTTGCCAGTATATAATTATGTGCCTTCAAATACTGGTATGACTGATTATGCAAAAATGCTAGTCAGTCAGAACAGTGATACAGTGGGCTGGTTAAAAATAGAAGGTACTCAGGTTAATTACCCTGTTCTTATTGACCCAGGTGATATTGTTCCGGATACAGGATATGGTGATTCTTACTTAAATTATAATGAATTTTATCTTAAACATAATTTTAACAGGGAATGGACGTTTGATGGCAACATATTTATGGATTGCCGGAATAACTTTGGCTGTGATGAAGAAAGTCAATCCGAAAATATAGTTATTTATGGTCATAATATGCTTAATGGTTCGCAATTTGGTAATCTTGGACTTTACAGACAAAATGGATACTATTGGACAAATCCGTTTGTATATTTGAGTTCAAACTACAAAGACTATGAATATATTATTGTTTCTTACTGTATAACAAGCGGAAATGCTGATACGGATTTTCGTTACTGGGATATGCAGGAACTCGATACAAAAGAAGATTTTGATTATTATGTTAACAGAGTTAAACGTGACCAGTTCCTCGAAACTGGCATAGATGTTGAATACGGCGATAAATTACTTACATTGTCTACTTGTTATTCTGATGCGGATAATTCAAGATTTATTGTTCTTGCGAGAAGATTAAGAGACGGAGAAGTCGCTGGCGATATGTCTACAATTCAAAAAAGTTAACCTGCCTCCAGTATTGGCAAAATTAATTAAAAAGGAGATATTATGTTTAAAAAAAGTTTAAAGAGTATTTCGGCTTTTTTATCAGTTGTAATTTGTTCTGTAACCGTTTGCGGACAGTTTGCAATGGCTGTTGATGATATACAGGAAAACTATTATAATGAATGGAATAATCAGGAAACTGATATTTTACAGGAAAACATAACCGAAAATTTACCTTCAAATGAAACAGAAGAAAATAATAATTCTGTACAGCCATCAACAAGAAAAAAAGCTACTATTAATGATTATGACAGCAGTTTATCATCGGTCAGCTATGAACTTTCCTATCCGGAATATACTTATGAGGAAGATTTTTCAGATTATGATACCGGTGAACAATATGAACAGGCAAAGAAAGAAATTATAATTTCTTTCCGTACAGCCAATCCGGTTACCTCCGTCAGACGTGAAGAGGGTACAGATGTGTCACAGGTTGGCCACGTTGGTGAAATTCCTGTTTCGCATAATCAAGACGTGTCTTCTGATATGTCAGGAGAATTTACTTTTGTAACATATGGCTGGGGACATGGCGTTGGAATGAGTCAGAACGGTGCGGATTTCTATGCGACTTATGCCGGCTGGTCATATCAGGATATTCTTGAACATTATTATCCGAATACCTATCTTATGAATACTGGTCTGACCGATTATGAGGAATTTACTATTCAAGGTGAACCTGCTGGTGATACTGTTTCAGTAGTTGCACAGATTGTAAATAATGAAATAGGCGGTTCAATGAACTATGAGGCAATTAAAGCACAAGCCGTTGCTGTATATACCTATATAAAATATCACAATGATGATTCGGCAGACCTTGAAGGCAAGGAAAATCCACCACAGATAGTTATAGATGCTTGTACAGAAGTTTTGGGTGAGGCACTTTATTATAACGGTAGTTATGCGTTAACAATGTTTTCTGCATCGACGGGAGGCTGTACCGCAAATTGTGGTGAAGTTTTCTATGCGGATATTCCATATCTTATAAGTGTGTCAAGCGATTATGATGAATTATATGACCCTCATTATGGAACGGTCACATATTATCCGGCTTCTGAAGTGAAAAGGCTTATTGAAACTGAATTTGATATAACTCTTTCCGATGACCCTGGTAAATGGATTCAGCCAACTTATTCAAATCAGACGGGCTATGTTACTGATGTCAATATAGATGACCAGATTTCAATAAGAGGATATGAATTGAAACTTATTCTTGACCTTAAATCATCAAAGTTTGAACTTACATATACTTATTAGTATTCAAAGTCTTGGGACATATTAAGATGCTTTCTTTATGTCCTGAGACTTATTATTATATATTTGAAGCAAGATAAATCAATTAATAAAATTACTGAACACTTATTCTTAATATACAAAGTCTAAAAACTTTTTTGTATTTAATGTTGAAAAAATTATTTATTTCAGGGGTGACAATTGTATATTATTACATCTTGATAATTTGTTGTTTAAGATGTATAATTAATATAAGCAAAAAATCTTTTTGCTATATGAGAGCATACAGAAACAGGACTTTTTTCATTGTCATATTCTGCTCTACCATTCAAGTTAGGAGATGTTTTTTATGAAATTCAGCCACGTTCCCGTTATGCTCGAAAAATGTATTGACGGTCTTGCTATACGTTCAGATGGTATCTACGTTGATGGTACAGCCGGAGGAGCAGGTCATTCATCAGCCATTGCTTCGCACCTTGGCGAAAACGGAAGGCTTATTGCGATTGACCGTGACCCCGATGCAGTGGTTGTTGCAACAGAAAGGCTTTCAGCTTACGGCATGGCACAAGTGGTGAAAAATAATTATTCTAATATCAGAGAAGTTCTTGATAACCTTGGTATTGATAAGGTCGATGGAATATTACTTGATTTGGGTGTGTCTTCGTATCAGCTGGACGAGGGTAGCAGAGGTTTTTCGTATCATACTGACGCTCCACTCGATATGCGTATGGAAAAGCAAGGCATAAGTGCGTTCGATATTGTCAATACATATTCACAGCAGGAACTTGCTAAAATTATATTTGAATACGGTGAGGAAAAATTCTCACGCCGTATTGCTGAAAATATCGTGAAATCAAGAGAATCCGCTCCTGTCAGGACAACTTTGCAACTGGCAGATATAATCAGACAGAGCGTTCCTCAAAAAGCAAGGCGTGATAAAAATCCATGTAAAAAGACCTTTCAGGCTATCAGAATCGCCGTTAATGGTGAATTCGAACATCTGTCAAAAGGTCTTGATGAGGCTTTTTATAGTCTTAAAGCCGGTGGCAGACTTGCTGTTATAACTTTCCATTCATTGGAGGATAGAATCGTGAAACAACGTTTTGCAGGTTGGTGCAAGGGTTGTATTTGTCCTCCGGATTTTCCGCAATGTGTTTGTGGACATAAGCCGGAAGGTGTATTGGTTAACCGAAAACCTTTTGAGGCTGATGAAAATGAAATTGAGGAAAACAAAAGAAGCAGAAGTGCAAGATTAAGGATTATCGAAAGGAGTGCAGAATAATGGCTGGAAGCAATGCAGCATATAAATATAATGAGCCTGAAAATGATTATCAGGAAAAGGACAGCTTACCTGAACCTGTCAAGGAAAAAACAGATGCTGAGATTGCAAGAAATAAAATAGAATTAAAAAAAAATACCGCTGTTCTTGAAAATGAAGGACATGCTAATGAGTTCAGAAATGGTTCTGTATTTACTATAATCTTTGTTTCAGTTATAGCAGCTGTTTTACTAGGTTCGGTAATTTATACGCTGAACAGGCGTAATACTATTTATAATACTGTTACTTCTCTTAACAAACAGCTTAATCTTGTTGAATCAGAAAATGTGCGTCTGCAATCCGAACTTGAAAGCAAAATATCTTCTAAAAATATTGAAGATTATGCTGAAAATGTACTCGGTATGACAAAAATGGATTCCTCTCAAATCAAGTACATAAAAACTCAGACAGATGATATTGTAAATATTCCGGAACAAGAAAAGGGTTTCTTTGCTAAAATAAAGGGCTTTTTTGAAAATTGTGTGGAATATTTCAGAGGGTAACTCCAATATAAATATATTATGGACTGCCTGTTATGTTTTTCGGTAATGTATGCCGGAATATTTGTTATGTGGAACAACGGAGATACAGCGAGTGGTCGGAATATTAGAAAATTATGTTCCTTAACTATAATTGACTCCGGAACAGCGTTTTCTACGCTTAAACAGCGAAATCCTTCGTCGTATCAAAAGAAACGGACATCACTATAAAAATATAAAAGATGTTCATAAGGCGGGGCTTTATTTTAACCCTGCCTTATTCTGTTTTATGCTAAATTACAACAGAAAGGAAGAATAGATATGGCAGTAGAACATATTCCAATAAAAAATTTGAAATTTCGTGCAAGAGTCGTGATGACACTGGTCTTTTTTCTGCTGTTTCTTGTGGTTGCAATAAACTTTTTTCATATTTCTGTGGTTCAGAATGAAAAATATCAGGAAATGGCAAATGACCAACATTTCGGCTCTATACTTATTTCAGCACATAGAGGTTCGATATATGATGCAAATGGCACAACACTTGCAAAAAGTGCATCGGTATATAAAGTTTTCCTTGACCCAAGTCAGTTTCAGAAAGAACTCGATTCTCTTCAGGATTCCATTGAAACAAGAAACAAGAAAAAACTTGACGGGGATTATATTCCTGAATATGATGAGGACGGAAATGAAATTAATACATTGCCGGAGTCGGCGGAAACATTTAAGGAAGAGGCAGTATTATTTCTTTCAGAAAAGCTTAATATAACATCTGAAAAAGTTGAAAACGCCATGGAAGCAAATAATCAATACAGTATTCTTCAGGAACAGGTCGAAAAATCAGTGGCTGATGAAGTATTGGATTTTTTTGATAAATATGGTTTTATTTCGTTAAATGTTGAGGAAGATACTAAACGATACTATCCACATAATGAACTTGCGGCTTCTGTAATAGGATTTACGTCGGCTAGCGGAGATGGTATGTATGGTGTTGAGTCGTATTATGATGAGTATCTTGCCGGAGTAGATGGTAAGACAATATCCGCTAAGGATTCTAATGGTAATGAACTTCCATACAGATATTCAAAAACTTATTCGGCTCAGAATGGTAATGATGTATACCTTACAATAGACTCTGATATTCAGTATTTTCTTGAGGAACACCTTGCAGAAATGGTTAGTCAGTATGAAGTTAAAAACCGTGCTTGTGCTATTCTGATGAACGCTAAAACAGGTGCGATTTACGGTATGGCAACAAATCCGAGTTTCGACCTTAATGAACCATATGAAGTCGCTGACCCATTGGCAATTGAAGAAATTTCAGAATTAACAGGTGATGCAGCTACTCAGGCTATCGCTGATGCCCGTGAAACTCAATGGAAAAATAAATGTATTACAGAAATATATGAACCAGGTTCAGTTTTTAAAGTAATAACAAGTGCGGCAGCAATAGAAGAAAATTTGATTGATTTGGAAAATGATTCATTTTATTGTTCAGGGTCTGTTACAATTGCCGGTGCTGAACCTATTCATTGTCATGACTGGAGCGGTCATGGTTCGCAAACTTTCCAGCAGGCACTTACAAATTCATGTAATCCGGCTTTTATGGAAATAGGCAGCCGTTTGGGTGTTGAAAATTTTTGTTATTACTATGAGGCATTCGGCCTTAAAGAACGTACAGGAATAGATTTGCCGGCCGAAGGAGTCGGAATCGGTTTTGAGGCAGAAAATATGTCTGAAGTAGACCTTGCTGTAAGTGCTTTTGGACAGGGTGATACTTTGACTCCGATAGAAATGATTACTTCATATTGTGCAGCTATAAATGGTGGTTATCTTCTTGAACCATATGTAGTCGATAAAGTAGTCGATGAAGATGGCAATATAGTTTTGAAAAACGAAAGAACCGTACGTAGACAGGTTATTTCAGAGGACACTTCCAAAAAGGTTCGTACAGCTCTCGGCAGAGTCGTAAGTGACAGCAGTGGCGGAAACGTTACAATAAAAGGCTATTCGATAGGAGGGAAATCCGGTACTTCAGAAAGACTTAGCCTTGATGCAGATGAATATGGTGCATCTTATGTATGCTTTACACCTGTTGAAGACCCAGAAATAATTTTACTCGTTCTCGCCGATATGCCTAATTCTGAAATCGGTTATTATGGAAGTACTGTTGCAGTTCCTACGGCAAGAAATATCCTTGAAGATGTTCTCCCTTATCTTGGTTATTACCCTGAGTATACAGATGAAGAAATTCAGGAACTTAACATAAAAGTACCATTGCTTGAAGGTTCTATTAACGATGCTAAGGCAACTCTTGACGGACTTGGCGTGAATTATGAAATTATAGGTAATGGTATTGAGGTTGTGGCACAATCTCCGCAAACAGGTTCATCTGTTTCACAGAATGGCTGCGTTTACTTATATACTGAAAAAAGCAATACCATTGAATACACAACAGTACCGGATTTACAATATGTTTCTCCTGAAGTTGCTAACGAATCTATAACTTATTGTAAATTAAACTACATAGCTAAAGGTGCTTCGGTAAAAAGAAACAATGCTATTGTAAGTAGTCAATCTATTCCGGCAGGTACGGAAGTTCCGGTTGGTACTACTATTGAACTTGAGTTTATTATAAATTCAAATGAGGACTAATATGGAGGTGGATTATTTAAAATGAAACTTAATGAATTGATTGAAGAATATTCCGGAAACCTTTCAGAATGTGATATTATTTCTATAACAGATGATACCAGAAAGGTAAAAAAAGGTTGCTTGTTTTTCTGCGTAAAAGGCGAAAAGTTTGATGGTCATACTGTTGCTGATGATATGCTGAAAAAAGGTGCAGTGGCTGTTGTCTGTGAATATGATTTGGGACTGGGAAACCGCCAGATTATTACAGAAAATTCACGCTGGCTTTATGGAAAAGCATGTTCGGCATGGTTCGGACATCCGGAAAGAAAAATTAAAATGATAGGCGTCACTGGTACTAATGGGAAAACTACCACTACAAACATTATTAAACATATTCTTATGCAGAATGGTTATAAAACAGGTCTTATAGGCACTATCCAGAATGAAATCGGTGATGAAGTTCTTCATACAGATAATACAACGCCATTTGCATTTGATTTTATGTCATTGATTGATAAAATGGTAAAATCAGGCTGTGAATATGTTGTAATGGAAGTTTCATCATTTGGACTGGTTCAAAATAGGATAGGTTCTTCATATTTTGATGTTGCAAACATTATTAAACATATTCTTATGCAGAATGGTTATAAAACAGGTCTTATAGGCACTATCCAGAATGAAATCGGTGATGAAGTTCTTCATACAGATAATACAACGCCATTTGCATTTGATTTTATGTCATTGATTGATAAAATGGTAAAATCAGGCTGTGAATATGTTGTAATGGAAGTTTCATCATTTGGACTGGTTCAAAATAGGATAGGTTCTTCATATTTTGATGTTGCATTATTTACTAATCTTACTCAGGACCACCTTGATTATCATAAGGACATGGAAGATTATTATCAGGCTAAAAAGATTCTTTTCGGTGTGTGTGATACAGCAATTTGCAATGTGGACGATTCCTATGGTAAACGCTTATTTGATGAGATTGATTGTAATAAATATTCAATGAGTATTAAGTCAGAAACAGATTTTTATGCGGATAATATTAACATAAGGGCTAATGGTTCGGAATTTGACCTTGTTTATAACAGACAAATTCATCATGTTGAAACAAATATGACAGGACTTTTTAATATTTCTAATGTCCTTGGTGCAATTGCAGTATGTATTGCAGAGGGGATACCTGTTGATAAAATAATATCCTCTGTTAAAAATTATGCAGGAGTCAAGGGACGTTGTGAAATAATTCCGACAGGCAAGGACTTTACGGTTATATGTGACTATGCCCATACTCCGGATGCTATTGAGAATGTTCTCAGAACTCTTAAGCCTTATGCTGAAAATCGTCTTATATGTCTTTTTGGTTGTGGAGGTAACAGAGATTCCGCTAAACGACCGAAAATGGCAGTTGCATCTTTAAAATATGCAGATAAAATTATAGTTACTTCTGATAATCCACGTGATGAAAACCCAGATGAAATTATACAGGAAATTATTACAGGATTTAAAGATTCAAAAGTATCATATGATGTTGTTACTGACAGACGGGAAGCCATCTATCATGCTCTTAAAATCGCTGGAAAGGGTGACATAATAGTTCTTGCCGGAAAGGGTCATGAAGATTATCAGATACTGGAAAATAACAAGCATATTCACTTTGATGAACGTGAAGTTGTGGCAGATGGTCTTAAACTTCTTTAATCATCGGAAATAATCAACAATGGAGTTGTTACAAAATGTCGTTTTGGATAATAAATTTACTTACAGCAGTGTTATCATTTTTGATAGCATCAATATCAGGATTTAAGATAGTGCCATTTCTTCATAAACTGAAGTTTGGTCAGCCGATAAAAACTGAAGACGGCCCGCAGTGGCATGCAAAAAAACAGGGTACTCCTACTATGGGAGGATTTATGTTTATCGTATCTACTATAATTTCTGCAATTGCCGGATACTGGATTTATAGATTGCGTGTTGGTATAGATATGACTGATATCGAAAATCATTATTCGTTTTATAAATTGTTGACATGTATAGTTTTTGCAACATTATTTGGACTTATTGGATTTATAGATGATTTTATAAAGGTTTCAAAAAAGAATAATGACGGTCTTACACCGATTCAAAAAATAATATTGCAAGTTATATTTGCAATAGGTTTTCTTTTTGCATTAAATAGATTTGGTGATGAATCAACAATTATTGATTTGGGTTTCTGGCAAACACCATCATTAGGAATATTCTACTATATACTCATGATACCTGTTATAATTTATCTTACAAATGCTGTGAATCTTACAGATGGTGTTGATGGATTGTGTGGTTCAGTAACATTTATTGCAATGCTTATTTTTACAATAGCTTGTTCAATTCTCAAACAAAATGAGATTTCATATTTTACAATGGCACTTGCCGGAGGTTGTCTTGGCTTTTTGCTCTGGAATCTTAATCCGGCAAAATGTTTTATGGGTGATACCGGTTCGATGTTTCTTGGGGCATCTGTAACAGCAGTAGGTCTTGTTCTTCATAATCATTTGTTATTATTACTTGTTGCAATGGTTTACATATTGGAAGCACTTTCCGTTGTTATTCAGGTAAGCTATTTTAAGTATACCAAGAAAAAAAGTCCAGACCATCAAGGTAAAAGAATTTTCAAGATGACTCCCATTCATCATCATTTTGAAATGAGTGGCTTTGGTGAATATGATATAGTTATTACATTTTCACTTGCCGGAATTATTTTTGGAATACTGGGAATAATTTCATTGCTTGTATTCTGAGATATACAAGTAATATATTCTGAACAAATAAGGGAGGATTAAATGAGAACACGCAAAGATAAAAATAAAACAGGAATTTTCAGTATTTTTGTGGGCGATAGTAAACAAGGCGATATGAGTTTGTCTTTCTTTGCTTATGTAATGATACTGTTAGTTGTCGGACTTGTTATGATGTCGTCCGCAAGTTATGCGTGGGCTTACAGTGAACATGACGGCGATGGTTTGTATTATGCCAAAAATCAACTGAAAAATGCAGTTATAGGATTTGTGGCGATGATATTTTTTATGAAAATGGATTATCATAATTTCAAGAAAATTAAATTCCGTTTTTTGAAGAAATTAAATATTCCGGCATTACTTTATGCTGTTGGAATTATACTTCTTATACTTGTTCTTGCAATCGGTAATGACGAGGGA
>CAZTUV010000034.1:0-14451 GCA_964616595.1 uncultured Alistipes sp. | reverse complement strand
GATTCAGATAACTCCATAAGCCTTGAAAAACTTTTCAACAGCGAAACAACCAATCCAATAATTGGTTCGCTTATAATTACAATATTATTTTTTATATTATTTTCGCTTATCAAAATACTGAATATCAAAAATCAGGTATTGAGAAATTCAATTACAGGTATATCAGTATCATGCGTACTTGCGTTTGAACTCATTGCCAATACTGGAATAGGAGTTCAGACCGTCGGTACATCAGGATATAATTCCTATCCGGATAAAAATCAGGAAGTACAAACTTTACTTTCAAATGTACGTGAGACTGATACAGACCTTTTCTACCGAACAGAAATGACTAACACTTATACATTGAATGACAGTTCATTATATGGCTATTATGGAATATCACAATTTTCATCATCTGCAAATGTTTCTATTACACGTTTTATGAGACGGCTTGGACTATATGCCTCAGAAGCTGGTAATCGTTATTATTACAGAACTTCCACGCCAGTAGTAAATTCTCTTCTTGGAATAAAATATATAATCTCTAAAAAAGGATTGCTGCAATCAGAAGAAATGTCCCTTGAATTACAGAATAATGAAGGTGAAGTTTATTTATATAAAAATAACTATTCATTATCTCTGGGATTCATGATGAACGACAGTATTCTTGAACTTGAAGATAAAAGCTTTGCTAATCCATTTGAATACCAAAATAACATAATGAAACTTGCTACCGGTATTGAAAATCCATGTTTTACTGCTCAACCCGTTTCTTTAGCTGAATACAATAACATGACCGTTACAAAAAAAGGTTATGGCAACTATTCATTTATAAAAGAAAATGAAAATCTAGTTGCCAGTACAATATATAGTTTTGAAGGTGTGAAAGACGGCTATCTTTATGGTTATGCCACCAACGGAGGCTGTGATAAAATTTCCGTCAGGTCAAACGGAACTGTTATTGAAAGTGAAGTTTCCATTGATAGTTATCCGGTAGTATTTACAATGGGCAACGGGCAATACGGAACTACTACTGATGTAGAAATATTCGCAAAAACTGAAAACAATTATGGTACATATAATTTAATGGTTTATGCACTTAAACAAGATACATTTGAACAAGCTTACAATAAACTTGCTGATGAACAACTTGAAATAACATCGTTCAGTGATACAAAAATTTCAGGAAATATAAATGCTCTTCAAGATGGTATACTATATCTTTCCATACCTTATGAAGAGGGGTGGACAATACGCATTGATGGTGAAAAAACAGAAACTATAAAGGTTCTCCATTCAATGCTTGGTGCAGAAGTTTCAGCAGGCAACCATACAATTGAACTTGAATATATTCCTGAAGGTCTGATTGCTGGTGTGACAGTTTCCGGAACAGCTTTAATGATTTGTGGAGTTATAGCGTTTATTGATGTGAAACGTAACAGAAGAAGAAAATTATATAATATCGAAATTTCAGATATGTCAAAAGAAGATTTTCAAGGTTCGGAACAGGAGGCGAACAATGAGAAATTTGAAAGTAATGACAGCTTACAGGGGAACTAATTATCATGGATTTCAGATACAAAATAATGCAATTACTGTACAGGAAATCCTGCAAAAAAATATTTCTATTGTTCTTAATGAAAAAGTTAATATAACAGGTTGCTCACGAACTGATACAGGAGTACATGCCAATCAATACTTTTTTAATGTACATACAAACAGTCAGATTAAAACTCAAGGATTTATAAGAGGTGTTAACGGACATCTTCCTGATGATATATCTATTCTGAACTGTGAAGATGTACCAATGGATTTTCATGCAAGATTTGATTGCATAGGAAAAGAATATATTTATAAAATACATTGCAATGAATCAAAAAATCCATTTGCTAATGACCTTATGTTTCATTATCGCAGAAAACTTAATATAGATGCTATGAAAAAAACTGCAAATTATTTTATAGGAACACATGATTTTGCATCATTCTGTGCAGACTGTTCAAGTGTTTCAACAACTGTAAGAACTATCTATTCACTTGAAATAGAAAATTATGGTGATACAGTGATAATACTTGTAAAAGGTAACGGATTTCTGTATAATATGATTAGGATTATTGTTGGTACTCTCATTGATGTAAGTGAGGGGAGAATTTCACCGGACGATATTCCTGAAATTATCACCGCAAAAAATCGTTTAAAAGCAGGCAGAACCGCTATGGCTCATGGTTTATATCTTAACAGAGTTTTTTACGATAAAAACGACTTATTTGTGTAGATTAAAAGAATTTTTACGGCAGGGAGTGATAAAAAAATGCCGTCTTATGATGAAAATGATATCGTTGAAGTTAAAAACCGTCAACACCGAAAAAAAAAGCTGATTAAACTTGGTATATTTGCATTTACTATTATAATAATTTCTGTTCTATATCTTACCTATGATATGTGGTCTGATAAAATACGTGGAATAGGTAAACAATATAGTACTATAATAAACTCCGGTACGCTTGCAGAGGGAAATTTCCCAATAGAAACAGACAGCGAATACAATTACCAGCTTAAACAAACTCAGGATAAAATTATAATGCTTAGCAATGCACATATTTTTTTCTATAACTCAGACGGTGTATTAATGAAAAAACGTCAGCATGAATATAATAATGCTATACTTCAAGCTGATAACGGAAAAGCTTTGATTTATGAAAATGGCGGTTATAATTTTTGTATTGAAGATGAGGAGGGAATTTTATTCAGCAATCAATTTGAAAATAATATAATGTTCGCAAGAATAAGTCCGGAAGGATACTCAGCAGTTATTACAACGTCTGATAACTATGACTGTGAAATATTCATATATAACAAAAAAGGTAACATGATTTATCAAAGAAAATGCACTGAACGTGTAAATGATTTGAATTTCACCAGCGAAAGCAATGGTTGTGTTGTCAGTTATATAAAAGCTGAAAATGGTATTCTGGTAACATCTGTACAACAAATCAACTTTACAGAAAGTACAGAAAAATGGACTTCTGCCGGAATGAATACAGCTGGATTAAACGTATTCGGATACGATGACGGTGCATTCGTTCTTGGAATCGATGCTTGTGGCTATATAAACGGAAATGGTCAAATAAGTTCATATTATAAGTACGATGGCGAACTCGCCGGCGGTGCAAGTGAAAATGGAGAATCCGCCGTTATTATAAATAACGATGACAGGCGTAAATATATTATGATTCTTTTTAAAGGAAACAGTACACAGGCAACTATAATTGACCTCGAACAACCGGCAGTTGATGTTACTATTCATGACGGTCTGGCTTATGTCATGTGTAAAGAAGAAATACGTGCTTACAATTTCAATGGAGAACTTCGTTCAACGGCTATCATATCAAACTCTTATTCAGGATTTTTAAGAAGCAATAAGTACATCTTCCTGAAAGGTTACAATAAAATCGATAGAATTGATTACGATAGCTGATATAATAAAAGATTATTTCAATATGAAAGGAGTTTATTTGCAATGGAAACACAGTTATGGTGGATTTATGACATAATAACACTTGCTGTTATATCGATATGCATTTATTTATGCGGAAAAAAAGGTATATTCAAATCAGCTGTCGTATTTATAAGTTGTATTATAGGATTAGTCATTGCAATTCCGATTAGTGGAAGTATTTCAGAAAATATTTATAAAATTACAATCCGTGAAAATAACATAAATAAGATTAACAAATCTATCACCGGCATTGAAATATCTTCATATCTGGGAAATGCTATCGAAAACATGGACTATAATGTAATCGTAAATACCCAAAAAATAGATACCATTCTTGAATCAGAAAATGAACTTGATGAACAATTATATATTTACCTCAATAATATAAATGGTAAAGTTGTTGACAATGAAACAAACTTTAAAAACAACCTCTATGAATGTTATTGTGAAGTTTTAGAAGAAATTGTTTCCAAAGATTTAAGCAAATATGCTATTGAAATAGCCTGCCAAAAAATAAAAAGTGGTGAAACAGATTTTGGTAACCTTCTGAAAATGATAAAAGAAGGCAGTCAGTTCAAAGAAGTTTCGCAGATTATAGCTGATGATTATACCTCAGATGCCTATAAAAATATTATACGGGTTTTATCCTGCACAATCATATCCACAATAATATTAATAACAGGAATACTTACAGCTAAATCACTTTCAGGAAGCAGACGTGAAATTGATGAAAGCACAGGTTCACATATTATCGGTGGTGTATGTGGTATATTTTCGGGAATAACTATTGTATTTATCATTGCCTTGATATTACGACTTTATGCCATTGCCGGAAATAATGAATCATTATTTTTTAATAATAAATCTATTGACAAAACTCTTATTTTCAGTTATGCTTATGATATTGCATCAAAATTATAAATCTTGTATTAAAGTTTTTATGTTACAATATTCCATGAAAACTAATAAAAAATATTAACAGGGGGAAATGCCTGATGATGATGTGTAGTAAATGTAAAAAAAGACCGGCAGTTGTATTTATAACTTCTATGCCGGAAAATAAAAACAAAGGTCTTTGCATTGCTTGTGCCAAAGAAGAAAATATTCCACAAATATCAGAATATCTCAATCAACTTGGTGTCACACCAGAAGAAATAGATAATCTTTCTGACCAGATGATGAATATGCTTGATGGTGACAGCTTTGAAATGGGTGGTTCAGGAATTATTCCTGATTTCATGTCAAATATGTTAGGATTCGGTAAAATTAATGAGAATCCTGCATCAGACCCTAAAAACTCAAATAATGAAAAACCTGAAAAAAAGGGACTTTTCAGCGGAAATAAACGTGATAAAAAAACTAAGGAACTTAAATTCCTTGGAAATTATTGCACAAATCTTTCCAAAAAAGCTGCCGACGGTGAACTTGACAACATTATAGGACGTGATAAGGAAATTGCACGTGTAATTCAGATTATGTCAAGAAGAACCAAAAATAATCCATGCCTTATAGGTGAACCTGGTGTCGGAAAAACCGCTATTGCAGAAGGCATCGCTCAACGTATAAATAGTGGTGATGTACCATTTAACCTTATAGATAAGAAAGTCTATTTACTCGACCTTACAGCACTTGTTGCCGGTACGCAGTTCAGAGGACAGTTTGAAAGCCGTGTTAAAGGTCTTATTGATGAAGTGAAACGTGAAGGAAATATAATACTTTTTATTGATGAAGTTCATAATCTTGTCGGTGCAGGAGATTCTGAAGGTTCAATGAATGCTGCAAATATTCTTAAACCTGCTCTTTCAAGAGGCGAAATTCAAGTAATCGGTGCTACTACTTTCAGCGAATACAGAAAATATATTGAAAAAGATTCAGCACTTGAAAGACGTTTCCAGCCAGTAACCGTTGCAGAACCTACAATTGAAGAAACTGTTGATGTACTCCTTGGTATAAAAAAATACTATGAAGATTATCACAAAGTTCATATTTCGGATTACCTTATAAGAGTATGTGCTGTTCTTTCAGAAAGGTATATTACAGACCGTTTCTTACCCGACAAAGCAATAGATTTGCTTGACGAAGGTTGTGCAAGAGCTTGCATACGTTCAACAGAAATCGCTGATTATGACAAGATAAAAAAAGAAATTGAAGTCATGGAAAGCATAGAAAAAAGCATCACTGAACAAAATGAACCTGATTATCAGGCTCTCGCTGAAATTAAAAGTAAACTTATTCATGCACATGAAAAAGAAAAAATTTGCAAGGAAAAAGCTGAAAATATTCAGGTTACAGAAGAGGATATCACAAAGGTTATTGAACTCTGGACAGGTATCCCATCAAGCAAAGTGGCTGAAACAGAGTTCCTTAAAATTGCACGTCTGGACAGTTCATTAAAGAAACGTGTCATTGGTCAGGACGAGGCAGTAGAAACATTGTCCAAGGCAATTAAACGCACAAGAGTACAACTTAATAAAAGACGTCGTCCGGCATCATTTATATTTGTCGGCCCTACCGGAGTCGGAAAAACTGAACTTGTAAAAGCTCTTTCAGAAGAAATGTTCGACTCTACTGAGCCTCTTATAAGACTTGATATGACAGAATATATGGAAAAACATTCAGTTGCAAGAATGATTGGCTCTCCTCCGGGATATGTTGGATATGATGAAGCGGGACAGCTTACTGAAAAAGTACGTCGTCGTCCATATTCTGTAATTCTTTTTGATGAAATCGAAAAGGCTCACCCAGACGTAATGAATATCCTTATGCAAATTCTTGATGAGGGTAAGGTCGATGATGCTCACGGAAGAACTATAAACTTTGAAAATACTATAATCTGTATGACTTCAAATGCTGGTTCAACTGATAAAACAGTAGGCGTAGGTTTCAACAGAACAGAGAACGAAATATCCCGTGACAAGGCTATGAAGGGTCTACGTGAATTTTTAAGACCAGAATTCATCAGTCGTATAGATGAAGTCGTTGTATTCAGACAGCTCGATAAAAAAGATTTTGCAAATATTGCTTCTCTTATGCTTGACGAAATGAAAGAACCTCTTTCAGAAAAAAACCTTACAATCAGTTATGACCAAAAAGCTCTGGAACTTATTGCAGAAAAATCATACGGTAAACCTTATGGTGCAAGAGATATAAGACGTGTTATCCGTCAGGAAATTGAAGACCAGATAGCAGAAATCATTATAAATAAAATTTCCGAAATCAGTGGTATTAATATTTCAGCAGATAACGAAAAAATCATTGTCAATGCAATTCAAAAATAATAATATAATTATTTATGAAAGGAGAAAGCTGCTAAAAATATTGCAGCGATTTTCCCATGGGCGATTTATTCATATGGATACTGATATGTGCAATTTTTTATATGATTATCAATAGTATGAAACCAAAAGAAAAGTCTTTCTCTGACAAATCAGAAGAAAAAGATTCTGTTCAGCAGAATTCCGATACCGAATATACAACAGATTTCAAAGATAAAATAGCTACTGAAATGATTATGGGAAAATCTTCAGGTGATATCATTGCAGAACACCCAACCCTTACTGAAAATGATGTCAATCAATGGAAAGAAGATTTCTTAAACAATATTTCACGTTTATCTTTAGCTAATGCCGAACTTTCAATGCGTGTCGGCGAACTTGATATGAAAGTACAATGGCTTGAAAAAGCTTGTAAAAAATATATCGGCGATGACTGGAAAGACCAGACAGGTTACAAATACTTATAAGCGTGTTCACTTTAAAGGGCGGACACGCTCTTTTTTTATTCACACCATTTAGCATGAATTTCATATAATACAACAGAAAAAACTCACTTTAAGAATGGAGAACAACTATGAAAGAAAAATTAAGAATACTTGTAGCCGGTGGAGATATGAGACAATTATATTGTGCCAAAGAACTTTCAAAAACCTTTGATACTTATATAATGGGATTCTCTGAAGAAACTATTCCTGAAAAAATCCAGTTAAACCAAACTATAACAAATAAAAAAAATTTCTATGACTTTATAATATTACCTGTAATTCCTGTTGACAGCAGTGGAATGATTAACACACCTTTCTGTAATGAAAAAATTAATCCACATGAAATAAAAAATCTTATAAAACCAAATGGAATTATATTTATTGGAAAATACGATAAAAGCCTTTCTGAAATCTTTGATACAGAAATAATTAACTATATGGAACGTGAGGAACTTAGTTTAAAAAATGCCATTCCAACTGCTGAAGGTGCTGTTGAAATAGCATTAAACGAACTTCCTGTAACATTAAATGGTCTTAAAGTTCTTGTTGTAGGTCTTGGAAGAATAGGTATGGCACTTATTGAAATACTTAAAGGATTCGGAGCTGATATTACAGTGTCTGTAAGAAATGCAAAGGGTACAGCTAAAGCACGTACTTTGGGTATAAAATCAGTATGTACAAAAAAAATGAATACTGATTATTCATTAGTATTCAATACCGTTCCGGAAATGATTTTTGATAATAAAATGCTTCAAAAGTTTGACAATGATACTTTATTCATTGACCTTGCCTCAAAACCAGGTGGAATTGACTTTGATTCAGCGTCATCTCTCGGAAAAAAAGTTATATGGGCTTTAGGTATCCCAGGAAAAACTGCACCAATAACTTCCGGAGAATTTATAGCCGAAACTATTAACGGAATCATAGAAGAAAGGGGCTTTTATAAATGACTTATACATTTAGCGGATTAAAAATAGGATTTGCAATGACTGGCTCTTTTTGTACATTTGAAAAATGCTTTGAGCAGGCTGAAATTTTAAAGAATTCAGGAGCTGAACTAATTCCAATAATGTCTGAAAACGCATCAGAAATTTCAACAAGATTTGGAAATTCAGATGACAATGTAAAAAAATTGGAAATTATATGTGAAAGAAAAGTCATAACATCAATAGCCGATGCCGAACCAATAGGCCCTAAAAATATGACGGATATTATGATAGTTGCACCATGCACGTCAAATACAGCCTCAAAGCTTGCAAACAGCATAACTGATACTTCTGTAACAATGGCTGTAAAATCCCATTTAAGAGGTGGAAAACCAGTAGTACTTGCGATAGCGTCAAATGATTCACTGCTGGGTTCAGCCAAAAATATAGGTGAACTTTTTAACAGAAAAAATTACTATTTTGTTCCAATGTTACAAGACGACTGCTATAAAAAACCTGCTTCACTTGTAGCCGAATTTTCAATGCTTCCCAAAGCCGTTTATTATGCTCTTAAAGGAATTCAGCTACGACCCATAATTTACCACCAGTCAAACTAAAAATATGGCGGTCAACAATAAAACGACCGCCTTTATATTACATAAATATCAATACAAACGTATATATAACCTGTATAATTATTGCTGTATTAAACATTATCGACCTTTTGGCTATACAAATTCCACGTCTTGACTGCTGAGGAGTTGTAACCGGAATCTTATCTTTTTCACGGAAAAACGCTAACATAAACAAGCCCATTATCGTCATGGAAAACATAAGAATCACTGTAATTGTATTATAATCTTCTCCTATATAGGAAAAAGCAGTTGATATACTATTGAGAAACATATGTACAATAACTGCTGGTATTACAGAATTATGCTTAATTGTAATGTGTGCAAGAAATATGCCAACCAAAAACGCAAGGATAAACTGCGGAATGTTATGATGTGAAAGTCCAAAGAAAAACGCTGTTACAAATATAGCAAATCTTTGATTAGCTTTAGAGAATACCCTTAATAACATACCCCTGAAAAAAATTTCTTCAGTAAGAGGTGCAACTATACAAGTATAAAATGTCATTAATACCATACCTGTTCCGGTAACTGCCACTCCGTCCATATCCACAACATAAGTAGAATATCCATAATGTGTGAAAATATCATTTATTCCCGATGACAAAAGAGATGATACCGTCCACAGAAAGAAACCGGACATACAATATTGCAGAGCCTTGCTGAAACTGAAATCACGTGTATGTACAAGATGACTTTTAGGTATCTTTGCCATTTTCATTCCGAAAAATGCAAAACCTACATTTGAAACCAGATAAATAAGCATATTAATCCCCGCAACTATTGATGAACTGCTCATATAATCGGATATCAAACCGGAATCAGCACCAGTATTCATAGAGCGTAGGATATTTTTTATTATATACATAATAACTATTCCTAAAAAATTGCTCACAAGAAACTGCCCCAGAACCGCCCAGCCTCCTATTGAATAAAGACGCTTTAACTTACGGTATTCCAGAAAATCAGGTTCAAGCTTTATTTCGTCTTGTGTCACATCAGAATAATTACCATTAAAATCCGGATATTCAGTAGGATTGTTGAATGGATTTGAATCATTTAATATATATTCTGTTTCTGACAAATCATGGCAATATACTTCACTATTCCGGAAATATGTATCTGAATTACAATAATCTCCGTTCATTTTGTTTCTCCTTTCAGAATAATCAATATTTTGAAATATTACTTATGATACTTTCCACCCTCTGAAATCTGAAATGCTCTATAAATTTGTTCCAGTAACATAACCCTTGCGAGCTGATGGGGAAATGTCATTTCAGACATTGAGAGTTTAAAATTACTCATTGATTTTATTTCAGGAGCAAGTCCAAAAGAACTTCCTATAATGAAAGTAATAGTACTGAAGCCACTAACACCTGCTGAAGATATTTTTTCAGAAAATTTAATACTACTCAATTGTTTGCCCTCAATGCACATTGGAATTATCATACCTTTAGCATATTTTTTTATTTGAACAGCTTCTTTTTGTAAAGCCGATTCTATTTCCTTGTCAGATGGATTATCGCTAAGCCTGCACTCATCAAGTTCATGTAATTCAAATGTACAATAACGTGAAAGTCTTTTTATATATTCTGCACAAGCATTACGAAGATAATCCTCTTTAAGCTTTCCTATAACTATAAAATTTATTGTCATCAGAAAATAACAGCTCCTCCCATAGTTTCCTTAGGTGCGACACCCATTAAATAATCCTTATCAAATACAAACTTTCTATCAAGAAAACTTTTAACTGTATTGAACGCACATGATGGTGTATTGTTTTCCTGACTAAGATGACCTAAAACTATATGAGTAGTTCCATGATTTAAAAGTTTTTCAACCTGTAATGCACAATCATTATTGGAAAGGTGTCCCTTTGATGACAATATACGTCTTTTAAGATATAAAGGATAGTTTCCGGAAACCAGCATATTCTCATCATAATTCGACTCTATAAGAACCATTTTACACCCTGTAAGTGATTTGGCGATTTCAGGAGTAATAAAACCTGTATCCGTACAAACAGCACAATATTTATCATCATAAGTATGTATTTTATATCCGCATGGTTCAACAGCATCATGTGATATATTGAAACTTTCTATTTCCATATCAGCACAAGATATAATGCCTTTCATCTCGATTATCGGAGACTTTGGTGAAATCTTATCATTATCACAAAGTTTTCTAATAGTTTTCTTTTTACTGTAAACAGGTATTCCGGTTTTTTGAGTAAGAATCTTTAATCCTGCAATATGGTCACTATGTTCATGAGTTATAAAAACCGCCTGTATTGCACTAAGTGGCAATCTATTTATTTCAAGAGCATATGAAAGCTTTTTAAAACTCACTCCGCAGTCTATAAGTATACCGCATTTTTCAGTTCCTATAAAACAGGAGTTCCCTTTGCTTGAACTGAACAGCGGATAAATTCTTGCCATTTTGTTCCTCTTTCCGTTATATTTTTTTTATTTCAACGCCTTGTCTTGTTTCACGGACTTCATAACCGAGTTCTGCAATTTTATTTCTTATTTCGTCAGCAAGAGCAAAATTCTTTTCTTTGCGGGCATTTTTTCTTTCTTCAACGAGATTCATAATTTCTTCAGGAATTTCATCTTCTTTTGAAGCATCAACAGCATTTTCGATAAGATTAAGACCAAGAACTTTATCAAATTCCTTGATGAGAGCGATTTTTGTTGCAGAATTTGTATTTGACTTGAGAACATCATACAATGCAGTAATAGCAAGAGAAGTATTTAAATCATTGTCAAGAGCGTCCGTAAAATTCTTCATAAGACGGTCATATTCCGCCTTGTCGGTTTCTCCGGAGTTATCCGAAACAAGGGGGACTATTTTTTCAATAATTTTATTATATGAAATCACTGCATTATTGAGGTTGTCCCAGTCAAATACAAGTGACTTTCTATAATGGGACAACAAACAGAAATATCTATAAACTATTGGATTATATCCTTTTTCTTCAAGAAGTGATACTGTCAGAAATTCACCTTTTGATTTGCTCATTTTTCCATTATTTGTATTAAGGTGATGAACATGAAACCAATAATTACACCATTCATGTCCCAAATATGCTTCACTTTGTGCAATTTCGTTTGTATGATGGGGAAATGCATTATCAATACCACCACAATGAATATCAAGATATTCTCCTAAATTCTTCATACTTATGCAAGAACATTCTATATGCCAGCCAGGGTAGCCCACTCCGAAAGGACTGTCCCATTTAAGTTCCTGAGAATCAAATTTAGACTTAGTAAACCATAACACAAAGTCCGCCTTGTTACGCTTATTTGAATCTTCTTCTACTCCTTCACGAACCCCTACTGCCAAATCCTCCTCTTTAAAGTCATTAAAAACATAGTACTTATCAAGTTTTGAAGTGTCAAAATAAATATTTCCGCCAGCCTCATACGCAAAACCTTTTTCAATAAGCACTTGAATAACACGTATAAATTCGTCAATACAGGAAGTTGCAGGCATTACAACATCTGGAGTCTTTATATTAAGTTTTTTACAGTCACTGAAAAAAGCATCGGTATAAAATTTAGCTATTTCCATAACTGTCTTGTGTTCACGTTTAGCACCTTTAAGCATTTTATCATCACCAGTATCGCCATCGCTTGTGAGATGACCTACATCTGTAATATTCATAACACGCTTAACGTCAAGTCCTGTAAACCTAAGATACTTTTCAAGAATATCCTCCATAATATAGGTACGGAGATTTCCGATATGTGCATAATGATAAACAGTAGGGCCACAAGTATATATGCTTGTCCTGCCTGCCTCACGGGGAATAAACTCTTCTTTTTTGTGTGAAAGTGAATTATATAACTGCATAATAAATTTTTCTCCTTATAAATTCTGATATTTGCTGAGCATTTCCTTTTCAAACGTTAAAACGTCAAAATTATTCTCACGTTCCTTTGAAACGAATTCTGCCAGTTTTCTTGTATTGGTCAGAAGTTCTCCAGCCTGATAAGCAAGCTGTTCATACCAATCCCAAGAATAGCGTTCATCTGGAAAGTTATGTGGAAATTCTATTTCCGATATAGTATTTGTATCGCAATTTCTGACACCTTTTGCAGTAAAGAAATTATTATCAACAGATATTATTATTTCAATATCATTGTATTCATCTGTTGCATCAAAGAAATTTCCATTATGAAAGCTGCTCCACTCAAGAATGGACGCACGTATTCTGCGAGTTTTATCAGCGACTCCATAGCTGATAGTCATTCTTTCAGGAGGGACTAACATATCATCTTTTTGCATTCTCAAATCATATTGCATATAATTAATAATACTTTCAATCTGCCTTTCACGGAAACGTATGTATTCAAGTCCAAAATTAAAAAATACAGACATATTATCAAAACTCCTTTTTACTTTTGCTCATAAAAATTTTTTTAAGACTGCCGGCAATCAAGCAAAAATCACCGGCAGTAATATTTTATTTTGCCATGTCCGAAAACTCTTTTTTTAATTTTTCAATTTCTGCACCAAGACGGCATAGTTCCTGTGATACAGGGTCAGGAATGTGTATCTGGTCTATTTCTTCACAAACATCTGGACAGATTTTTTTCCCATTTCTCTTTACCACTCTTGCCGGAACTCCGACTGCTGTACAATTATCCGGAATTTCATTTAGTACAACAGCATTGGAAGCGATTTTAACGTTATTTCCCACTTTAAAAGGGCCTAAAACTTTTGCACCTGCTCCGACAAGAACGTTATGACCTAAAGTAGGGTGACGTTTACCTTTATCTTTACCTGTACCGCCAAGCGTAACTCCTTGATATAAAAGACAATTATCGCCAATAACAGCAGTTTCTCCTATAACGACTCCCATTCCATGGTCTATAAAAAGCCCCTTACCGATTTTTGCACCCGGATGGATTTCAATACCGGTTTTCTTTCTGGCACGCTGTGAAATTATTCTTGCCACTGTAAAATACTTATGCTCATAAAACCAATGGGCTATACGATAACTTCTTATTGCTGTAAGACTTGGATAGGTAAGCAATATTTCGAGTGTACTATGAACCGCTGGGTCACGTTCTCTTATAAGTTTTATATCTCTCTTTATATATTCAAACAAAGCTTTTCCTCCCTTTAAAAATTCAGCCTCCGGAGCGTACAGACAAAAACAAACACTCCGGAGGCGTAAAAAACGCTGTTCCACTCCGATTTATAAATCATATGCCTGTAACGAAGGTTTACGTTGTGGAATACTATTATTTCCTCCACAAAGCTGACAGACGCACTTCACTTTTAAATCCTATGACGTCACACCACCCCGACACTCTCTGAAAAGACTTTTTAAAAGTTACTCTGACTGCTACGCTTTTATAATATCACTTACAATATTATATACCACAACAACAGATTTTGTCAAGGCTTACGGAAATAATTTGTGTCGCCCATCAAAATATACAGATTTGATTTTATATACAATATATGAAACTTATTTTCAGAAAAATACCCCATATGCTCATGAAGATTTTTAGTGAGGAAAATTCATTGACTTTTTTGCTTGTCAAGAGCAAAATCGGGAAAAATAGCATTAAAGCGGGAGTGGACAAGTGGCGGATTTTGTGATATAATAAAGAAAAACACAAGGAGCTG
>CAZTUV010000033.1:0-14584 GCA_964616595.1 uncultured Alistipes sp. | reverse complement strand
ATTAATAACAGATATAGAATATGCACCTCTAAAAGAATTTTACTTTTAAGGTGCATATAATATTGTGATGTACTCTCCACCTAAGAGGTAGTGGGTATAATTAAAAATTAGTCAACATTAACAATAGTTCCCAAAAGCTGACGTGGAGCTCCAACGGCATTTGATTCATCTGTATCAATATGCATTGCACGAGCGTATTTATCGGATACACGACATACAACGTCACCAAGGATGGCACTTCTTTCAGGGGTTTCAAGTTTAACCCATACTACCTGTTTATCAGTAACGCCGAGTTCTTCAGCATCAGCTGGAGTAAGATGAATATGTCTTTTTGCGACAATAACGCCTTCAGAAATTTCAACTTCACCGGCTGGGCCTATAAGCTTGCAAGCACCAGAACCAGCGATATCGCCAGATTCCTTAACAGGAGCAACTATACCTATTGAACGTGCATCGGTAGCAGAAAGTTCAACCTGAGTTTCTGGACGTACTGGTCCTAAAATTGATACACCTGCGAGTTCCTTTTTAGGGCCTACAACAGTTACTCTTTCTTCGCAAGCGAACTGACCTGGTTGTGAAAGGTCTTTTTTCTTAGTAAGTTCATAACCTTTTCCAAAAAGGATTTCAAGGTGTTCCTGAGTAACATGCACGTGTCTTGCAGAAGTTTCAACAATAAATTCTTTTGACATTTTAATGCCTCCATATAAATTTTTCGGACAAACCGAAGTACTTTATATAATATTTTACACTATTTTTCATTAAACGTCAAGGGGTATGTCAAATTTTGGCAAAAACTATGTTATCACATGCAAACACAATTGAATTTAATAACATTTAAGTTCAGAAACAAGTTTTTTAAAGCAGTTTCCTCTTTCTTCAAAGTTTTTAAAAATTCCATAGCTGGCTGACGCTGGAGAAAGCACACAACTTTTACCGGATGGAGTAATTTTATGTGCAAGTTCTACTGCATTATCAAGATGTGGAACATAATAAACACGTTCCAAACTATTAAAATTCATATTTTGAATCATATCAAAAATGCGTTTACCTGAAGTTTCCATACAAATAATATTAACATTACAGGTATTAAGAAATTCCACAAGTGGATTATAATCGATACCCCTATCCATACCACCTATAAGAATAGTTCCTGCCTCTGGAATGCTTTTCAATGCTTCAATAGCAGTAGCACAGGCTGTTGAAATAGAGTCATCATAGTAACGTACACCATTGACAGTATCAACATATTCAAGTCTATGTGACAATGGATTGAAAGTACAAAGTGCTTTTTCAAAAGCTTCTTTTCCAACATAGAAAGAGGTTACAAAATAAGCAACAGCTATATTATAATGATTGTGAATACCTAAAAGCTTAATTTTATCAACAGGTATCTTATAATCTTCATGTTCTTTTTCACTAATAATTCCGTCATGTACATAAATATTTGCATCAGGATTTTCAGCAGATATAGTATAACTGTAAGCTTTTGTGTATGCTGGAGCAATATCGCTGTTAATCAATAAGCTGTCATGTTCATGCTGATAAAGATATATATTTTTCTTAGCATTATAATAGTTTTCCATTGAACCATAATGGTCAAGGTGTTCTTCATAAAGATTAAGAAAGACCGCATCAGTTGGCGAAACAGTCATATATTCAAGCTGATGACAGGAAAGTTCGCATACTATGACAGTATTTTCTTCAACATTCTCTGCAATATCAAATACAGGAATACCAATATTTCCCACAAGATAGGTATTTATACCCGATTCTTTCAGTATATGATAAATAAGTGATGAAACTGTACTTTTACCCTTTGTACCTGTAATTCCTATAATCTGCTTTCTATATACACTGAAGAAAACTTGTGTTTCAGAAGATATTTCACATTCAAGATTATCCGGCGACTTTTCCAGTACTATTCCGGGCGATTTAAAGACGATATCAAAATTATCAAGAGATTTTTGATATTCAGGTCCTGTAATAATATCCACACTATCAGGAATACTATTCAATTCTCTGTCAACAGAATTAAGGTCAGAAATCGTCACTGCTTTTGGCATACAATATTTTGAAATAAGTCTATAAGTAGATTTTCCTTCACGACCATAGCCAAGTATACATATAGATTTATCTTTTGTATAATTTTTCAAATATTCGATAAACTTATTCAAAGAAGTTGCCCCATTTCATTTAAAAGTATTTCCCTAAAGCTATCGGGAAGAAGATTTTCATCATTAAAGTATTCGCAATATTTCTGATATTTTTTATCAATACTTTCCGGATTATAGAAGTTTTCCCTGTATTCTTTCAAAAGCAGCGGTAAACGTTCACCTGATTTTTCACGATTGCGAATCGCCAGTGAAACAGCAAGATTTACTTCATCAACACTTCCGACACATTCAAAAGGCTTATGGAGAGATTTTCCGATAAGTTCTTTAAAATATTCAGACATGGAACTATCATTCAGCAAATTTTTTCCAAAAATTTCTGTCAGTTCATCGTCTGTAAGGAACGGCGATAATATCAGACTTACAAAAAGACATTTCGGACACTCACCACACCATATATCCGGAGAAACTTTACTTCCAAGATTACAGCTACGAAACACCGGTAAATATTTTTTATTTGCAGAAAACATTGACGCTATCTGAAATTCTGATAATGGTCTTAAGAAACTGAAATAATAAATACCAGTTTTCAAATATTTTTCTTCATATTCATGGAAGTCCTTTTCAAACTCAAAACTTTTGGAATATTGATGATTAACATTTTGTCCTATAACAGTACTTTCATTTGCACTGGATTCGTTTGAAAGCACAATATATTTAAGTCTGTTAATATATGCGGTTATCTCTGCCGAAAACGCCACAACAGATGAAAATGGAGTATGACCATTCAGAAAACCTTTTTTATTATATTCTATCAATGAACGGTCAAAATTTCTTTTTGCAGTAATAAGAGATTTTTCAGAAAGTCCCGCAGTTGTAACAGTTGCCGTAATTGAACAGCGTGAATTTATTCCATAGCACAGACAGTCCACCCCATATTTGTTGAGAGTTTCAAGAGTAAGAGCCGAATCCTTTCCTCCGCCGATTGGCACAAGACAGCCGGACAATTCAGGACGTTTTATATCATCACCAGAAATATTGCTGTTTGAAGTTATATTTATAAAATCATCAAAATCAGCGTCGATGCCATTTACATAAAAGAATTCTCCTAATCCGGAAAAATATAATTTTTTCCACCATTGGATTTGTTCTGAAGAAAGTTCACCACATTCAATAAGCATATGAGGGGAGCAAACACATTTCCAATAACTAATAGCCTCAGCCATTCCAAGTGAAAATACAAGATTTTTAAAAGTACTGTCATTCATTACAGAAAAATTATCAGGCTTTGGGAAACTCCATGACGGATTAAAACAAGCCAGTTCAGGAATTGAAAAATCATAACTCACATTAATAACATTTGAAGTTTCAGTTATTTGATATCCTTTATATATAAATGTAGAATATTTTTCTCTGAAGTTCTGATATTTATTCATATTTTCCCCCGTTGTCATTTTTCATTTTATAATACAAAGATTTCAAAACAGAATATGTTTCATCAGAAAGGTCGTGTTCGATTTTACAAGCGTCTTCAAGTGCATTATCCCTTGACACTCCAAGTAACATAAAGAGTTCAGAAAGCACATTATGTCTGTCATATATATGTTCAGCAACTTCCTTACCCTTTTCGGTAAGAGTTATATGGTTATCATCATCAACAAGAACCAATCCTTTTTCACGCATTTTTTTAAGGACAATCGAAACCGTTGGTCTTGAATAACCAAGATATGAACATATATCTATTGCATGAACGTCAGATTGTTTTTTTGATAAAATATAAATAGTTTCAAGATAATTTTCAACTGCTTCAGTAATAGCCATTTTGGTCAGCTTCCTTTCTGCATATATTTTTATATAATATTTTCGGTGACTTTATATCCGACATATTGAACAAGAGTGTTATATATTTCAGGAAATTCATTTTTAGTGCGTACAGGTTTAAGATTTTTATCAGTAAATCCCTGCGAGGACTTTCCTGTAATACATATTTCATTAGTCATACGGCTGATAATCTTGTATTCTATATCAAGTTTAACACCATTAAATTTAACAATTTCCGGATAAACTGCAAATATTTCATTGAAAGTCAATGGTTTCCTGTAATTACACTCAACTGACAATATAGGGACATAAAGTCCAGCGGATTCTATTTTCTCATAAGGCATACCAGCCTGCTCAAGAAAATTCATTCTTGATTCTTCAAAAATCCTGATATAATTGGAATGATGTACTATACCCATCTTATCAGTTTCATAGTAGTAAATTCTACGTTCATAAGGATAAATTTTATTCATAAAAATTTTACCTTTCTATCAAATATTTAACGTAAGTTCTTTTCTTGCAGAATGTGTTTCGAGGTCAGCCAACCTTGTTGGGATTGGAATATGACTATCCTTTCCGACAAACTCCATAGTAATTGTAGTTGCCGTATCAAGTGAAATAAAGTTTCCAGCAGATACAAAAACAGGTCTTATATTATCATGAGTACGTAAAACTCTTCCATAAATCTGACCGTCACATACTATATCAGTAAAACTTCCGGCAGTTATGTCAGGTTCAATATAATCCAACCCCTCACGTATGCGGTAATAACTTTTTGCTACTCCTATGGTTGGCTTGTTAAGATAAAATGATGCATGAGTGGCAATCCCCATATTTCTGGGGTGCAAACAGCCATACCGTCAAACATATAAATATCAGGTTTTGTATCAAGTAACTTTACAGTCTCAAGAACCAAAGGCAATTCACGGAACGCCAAAAATCCGGCTATATATGGAACTTCTATTTTTTGTGAAAACTGTTTCTTTTCTATAATTTCGTGGGTATTGTAATCAAGTACAACTATACAACAAACAGCATATTCCTGACCGTCATTGTTCCAGTAAGCCAAATCAACACCTGCAATAGTTCTGAAATCTTCATAAATATCTGATAAATTTATTTTTTCTCTCAAAGAATTTTGTATATTAATGAATTCTTTTTCATTCAGACTACTCATATTTTTTATTTCTGCAAAACGCATAATCAACCATGTATTTGTGATGCAACAAGACCCTCTTTGCAATAGATTTCACGAAGCTTAGGTTTTTCGATTTTTCCGGTAGGATTTCGTGGAACATCAGCAAAAATAATTTTATGCGGTCTTTTGTATCGTGGAAGTTTCTGACAGAATGAATTTATATCGTTTTCTGAGCAGGTATATCCTTCTTTAATGGAAATTATTGCTGTTGCTATTTCTCCAAGTCTCTTATCAGGAAGTCCTATAACAGCAACGTCCTTTACAGCAGGGTGACTTCTTAAAAAGTCCTCAATCTGTACAGGATAAAGATTTTCACCACCGCTTATTATAACATCTTTTTTTCTGTCAACAAGATATATGAAACCGTCTTCATCTTCCTGAGCCATATCTCCCGTAAACAACCAGCCATCATGAAGAGTTTCAGCGGTTGCTTTTTCGTCACGATAATAGCAAGTCATTAAACCGGCACCTTTTACACAAAGTTCACCAACTTCACCACGTTCAACGGTTTTTCCGTTTTCATCGACAATTTTAACTTCCCAACCGTATCCTGCTTTACCAATTGCACCTACCTTATGAATGTTTTCAACGCCCAGATGTACACAACCAGGGCCTATTGATTCACTCAGACCATAATTTGTATCATATTGATGATTAGGGAAAAGTTTTTTCCATCGTGAGATAAGTGACGGAGGAACAGGCTGAGCTCCTATATGCATAAGTCGCCATTGTGAAAGGTTATAATTTTCAATATTTATTTCTCCTCTGTCAACAGCATCAAGGATATCCTGAGCCCACGGAACTAAAAGCCATACAATTGTACAGCCTTCATCTGAAACCGTCTTTAAAACAGTTTCTGGTTTTACGCCCTTTAAAAGTAAAGCTTTGCCTCCTGTATACAGACTTCCAAACCAATGCATTTTTGCACCGGTATGATACAATGGAGGAATACACAGAAAGACATCGTTTTTAGTTTGTCCATGATGATTTTGTTCTACTTTTGCAGAATGCATAAGGCTTTCATGATTATGCAGAATAGCTTTTGGAAAACCAGTAGTTCCGGACGAAAAATATATAGCTGCATCATCTGAATCCTTTAATTCTACTTGTGGTGCAGAGCTATGGCAATTAGCTGTAAGACTATCATAATGTTCCGCAAAAGACGGACAGCCCTCGCCAACATAAAAAAGTAATCTGTTTCTGCTTATTTCCTCAGCGATTTCTTCAACACGTCCTATAAACTCAGGGCCAAACATAAGTACATCTACTTCAGCGAGGTCAAGACAATATTTTATTTCGTCAGCGGTGTAGCGGAAATTCAAAGGCACAGCCAATGCACCTGATTTAAGAATCCCAAAATATATTGGCAGCCATTCAAGGCAATTCATAAGGAGTATTCCCACTTTATCGCCTTTGCGGACTCCTCTTTCAATCAGCAAATTAGCAAAACGATTAGCTTTTTCGTCAAATACTTTCCAAGTAATTTCACGTCTGTAATGACTAATTGGATTAGGTTCAATAAGTTCATATTCTTTCCATGTAACACGTCTGACTTCGGTGATTGTCGGATTAACCTCAACAAGTGCAACGTCATCGCCGTAAAGTTCGGCATTTCTTTCAAGTAAATCTATAATTGGCATTTTTTTAATCCTTTCGTAAATACTTTAATAAGCAAAAGCCTAAAAGTGATAAAGTTATTTTAACATAAAACAAGCAAAAAGTAAATACCTAATAACAAAAAAAGCCGGAAATCTTTATCCGGCAATTTTTGTAAAAGTAAACATGAATAATCAGAACTTTGCCCCACAGTTCTGACAGAATAACTGGTCAGCTTCAGCAGAAGTGCCACATTCCGGACAAGTTTTTTTATTTAACTCTTCATCAGTTGATTCTGAAACAGGTTCAACTTTTTCCGGTATAATAACTTCTTCAATTTTAGCACCACATTTATCGCAGAACTTTTGACTTTTTGTGATATCTGCACCACATGACGGACAAGCAATCTTATCTTCAAGGTTATTTAAAATTTTACGAAGTTGTTCGATTCTTTCTCCTTTTGTAACAATTGTTTCGACAGCGTTTGCACATTCTGATTCAGGGGAATCAGCAATTCTGTCAAAATAGACCTTACCTATGCTGATGTATGCAGAATCAATTTCGGTTTCAAGCTGAGAAATTTCCTTTTTAAGTCTTGATTTTTCAGCCATCTTTTTTGAACTGTCAGAAACGCTTTTAGCACCTTTTTCAACAGTATTGCCTACTTTACCGGCAAAATCTTTCATAGAGTCAAGAAAACCCATATAAATACCTCCATAAAAATATTTTTATTCATTATACCACATAATTCCAGAATAGTCAATACAAAATATGTTTAAATTGCGTGAAACTTTAGTGAATTTATCGCTCTATGAGAAACTTCAGAAAAATCGCTTATAGTAGATGAATATAAAGTCATAATAGTATCATCTACTGAAATACAGTCACCAACAGAGCAGTTCATAACTATTCCGGCGGACATATCGATATTATCATCTTTTGAAAAACGTCCTGCTCCAAGCAAAAGTGAAACCATACCTATTTCCTGACTGTTAATTGCTGTAATTTTCATATCCTGAACAGCACGGACTTCATATTTAAACCGTGCCTTTGGAAGAAGTGACACATCATCACATACACGACTATCTCCACCATGCAATTTAATAGTTTGTCTTAGAATGTCAAGGGCTTTTCCTGAAGATATAGCGTTTTCAGCATTTTCACGACATTGTTCAACATTGCCCTTTCTGGCAAGCGAAAGCATTTCAGCAGTAAGGTCGATGCACAATTCGTATAATTTGCCCTTACGTTTTCCCTGAAGGATTTCAATAGCTTCTTCAACTTCCAATGAATTACCGATGTTATTTCCTAAAGGGCTATTCATATCTGTAACTACCGCACGACATTTCTTTCCGGATTTTTGACCTATCCATTGCATAAGGTCAGCTAATTTCTCCGCATCACTTTTCGACTTCATGAAAGCTCCTGAGCCACATTTCACGTCCAATAAAATGCAGTCAGCATTAAGGGCAAGTTTCTTACTCATAATGCTTGCACATATAAGTGGTATACTGTCAACTGTTGAAGTAGCGTTTCTCAATGAATAAATCTTCTTATCTGCCGGACAGAGATTTCCGCTTTGTGATATTATAGAAAAGCCTGTCCTGCTGACTATATTTTCAAATTCATCAAATGGCAGTTCTGTTTTATAACCGGATATGCTTTCCAGTTTGTCAATAGTTCCACCGGTGTGACCAAGTCCTCTTCCTGACATTTTAGGAACATATATTCCACAGGCTGCCGCTGTCGGCGAAATTATAAGACTTGTTTTATCTCCTACGCCACCGGTGCTATGTTTATCAACAGTAATGCCATTTATTCTGCTTAAATCAATGATATCACCGCTGTCTCTCATAGCAAGAGTCAAAAATAATGTTTCATACTCTGTAAGACCATTCAAACAGACTGCCATAAGCCATGATGACATCTGATAATCAGGTATTTTCCCAAAAGTATAGCTATCCACAAGCCAGTTAATTTCATTTTCAGAAAGTTCAATGTGATTTTTTGTTTTGTTAATAATATCAATAATATTCACGAAAATCACCTCCTATACATATTTTAGCATAACATTCAGAAAAATTCAAGTATTTAGCAAAAAAATATAGAACATTTACAAATATTTTAAAATAACAAGTCCGGCAACAAATGGAACTCCAAGTATAACACTGCCACTAACATTAAATGTATTAAGTGGTATTTCCGTTCCCAGAACGCCACCATACTGATTAAGAATAAATAATGCAATAATTCCGGTAAAAGAGCCGAATACAAATGATAATATTTTTTTATCACGTCCTGAATAATAAATGAACATTACTATAATAACAACAGCACATATCAGCCAGAATATTAAATCCGTCTGCATTTTTTTCCCTCTTTCACAATAGTATGTATCCCAATGCAAGAATCAATTTCATATCAGCACCATCTTTTATAAGCAAAAACATAAGTGCAAGTATCAAAAGCTTGTCACTGTCAGTATTATTGCCAAGTAATTTTTCTATAATATTTTCAGTATCAGGGGGAATATCTGACGGTGGTATATCGGCAAATTCTCCTTTGCTATAAACTGACAATAAAATTCCCCCTTTTACTTATATTATATCATTTAACAGACCGCTTTCTTTAGCCACATTCCATACAGAAAGCAGTTTCAGCAATTTTACGGCTTTATCAACTTTATGTTGACGTTCTTCTTTCAGATGAGGTTTTAAAGCCATAAGCAATTCAGTATTCTTGTCGTTCTGGGAAAACGTCCCCATAAGTTCAGTAATCTGCATTATCTTGCTGATATCCGGAATATCAGTATTATTTGAATTACAGTTTTTTTCTTCCTGAACATCTTCATTTGAATTGTTGCTTATAAGTAATTGTGCAAGTTCAGAAAGCTGTTTCATACTTTCCTCATCTGAAAGAATCTTTCCGATTTTATCCATTGTATCGTCCACTTCAAAACTCCGTTTTATTCACCCGAAAGCTTTTTATATAATGCTTTTGCCTGAGGAGTACTCATCATTTTTTCAATAAGTTTTGGATTATTTACTGCTTGCTGAAATTTTGTCGCATCATTTTTATTCATGGCAGAAATCGCACTGTCAAACTTACCTGACTCAAATTCTTTTTTTAATTTATCAGGTGCAACGCCTATTTTTTTACTGATTGCGTCCAATAAACCATTAAGTTTTTTAGGGTCAATATTATTAGTATTCATAAATACCTCCATAAATTCGTATTATGTGCTTGCAATTTTTGAAATTTCATGTTATAATAAGTTTATAATGAATAAGGGGGTTAATATGCGAATAATAGTCATTTCAGATACTCACGGAAATTATAACGCTCTTGAATCAGTCTTTTTACGCAATTCCGATGCAGACTGGCTTATACATCTTGGCGACGGAGAAAGAGAACTTGATAATTTTATAATTTCCAATCCTTCTTTTGAAAGAAAAATAATACATATTGCTGGTAATTGCGATTATAACAGTTTTAGTCCGGAACAATTTGTACTTCCGGCATCTGATTATAAGATTTTCGCAACACATGGACATAAATATGGTGTCAAAAGTTCACTTGAAAACATAAAGAAAACAGCAAAAGAATTTGGTTGTAATATAATTCTGTATGGTCATACACATGAGCGTTTCATGATAAATGAGGACGGTTTTTATATCATGAATCCTGGCAGTGCTTCATGTCCACGTGACGGAAAAGTTCCATCTTTCGGGAATATAGATATTTCTCCTGCTGGTATCGTCATGAACATTGCAAACGTTACCCCTCTTAAATAGTATATTCAAAAAAATGCAAAGATGTGATTAATTATGAAAAAATATTTTTTAAATGAATTATTGACAAAAGCTGTTAATTATTGTATAGTTATTTTATAAACTATTTATGACAGGAGATTTTTTATGAATATTCCAAATGACCCCGTAATACTTCTTAGCTATATCAACACTATGCTGAGAGATAATTACGATTCACTCGACGAACTATGTAAAAGTCTTGATATTAGTAAGGAAATACTCGAAAACAAGCTTTCTTCAATAGGCTATAAATACTGTTCACAACAAAACCGTTTTAAATAAGGAGAAAATATGATAAAGTTATTAAATAAATTAACCGCTGTAACTTCAGTATGTGTTATTGCATTATGTAGTACAGCTATTCCTGTATCAGCTGATGATACCATAACAGTCGATGAAATAACCATTACATTTGACTATTCAGGAGACGGTGTGGAAGTTACCGATAGTTATAAAGAACTTCTTCAACCAGTGACAATTTCTCCAACATCATCAATAACTATTCCAACAGCATTTCCGACACGTGAAGGATATTTCTTCTCTGGCTGGACATATGACGGTATTCATGCATATACTTATGGCGACACGTTCCGTTCACCTGATGGAAATGATGTTACTCTTACTCCAATATGGGGACTTAAAAATCAAGAAGTTAAATATACCGTCAAGTATGAAGTTGAACAAAATGGCGAAATAATCGATACCTCTCAAGAACTTCCAGATACCGAAGTATACGCCGGACAAGTTTTTCAAGTTTCTCTTATGTCGTATACATATGGCGACTATGTTCAACTCGGCTGGGAATTTGAAGGCACTGAAATGAGAGGTCAGGAAAAGTTTATTATGCCTGACCATGATGTAACATTAACTCCTGCATGGAAAAAACGTTATAAAATCACATATACCGTAGGAGATGTAGACCGTGTTACCGGTGCAACTTACATGGAATACTATCAACCGGAAACTATTTCAACCAATTTACAAGCTGATACAAGATTTTCAAGGAACGGATTTAAAATAGTAGGCTGGCTTTGCGACGATGACAATATAGTTTATGCTACAAGCTATCCGTCCTATGTAATGCCAAGTCATGATGTAACGTTTACAGCTGTATGGGAAGCCAAAGAATATACTGTTGTTTTTAAACAAGACAGTAATTCAAGTAATAATATTAAAATAAAGGGCTTTACAGATACCGAAATTACTACTCCTGAAGCTACTATAACTCAAGCAGGTAAATATCTTGCCGGCTGGAAAGATGAAGACGGAGTAATTTATCCTGTTGGCAGTCAATATATGATTAAAGGTGTAATAGCTGGAAAAGGTATAACATTATCAGCTGTCTGGGTAGACAATGGTTCATCATTAACCACAACTGCAACAACCACTCAAACAACAACAACTACTACTACATCTTCCTCCACAAATTCTCAAAATGTCGTGTGGGGCGACGCTAATGATGACGGCGTTCTGAATATCTCCGATGCTGTAATGATTATGCAGGCTCTGTCTAATGCTGATGAATATAAACTTTCAAAAACAGCAATAAATAGTGCTGACGTTTCAAATCATGGCGACGGAATAACAAACTCTGATGCTTTGGTTATTCAGCAAGTTATATCAAATATGATATCCATTGATGACCTTCCTCTTTAAAAAAATAGCTCCCATTATTAGATTCTAATTTTGGGAGTTATTTTTTATAAAGTCATTTACATTTCGAGTGAAATCGTTTTATTGCTTTTTTGATATTGTTCAACACTTATCCCGCATTTTTTAAAAAGAAACTGCGATGCTGTAACGCTATCAGTACCATTGTACTTGTTACTATAATAAACTATACGCTTTATGCCAGATTGAATGATAGCTTTTGCACATTCGTTGCATGGGAAAAGTGTTACATATAATGTACAATTCTTTAAATTCGCAGAATTTCTATTTAGAATCGCATTAAGTTCAGCATGGCAGACAAATGGATACTTTGTATCAAGTGAGGACTCTGCCGAACGTTCCCAAGGCATTTCATCATCATTACAACCTGTTGGCATACCATTGTACCCAACCGCAACGATTTTTTTATCTTCATTAACGATACAAGCACCAACCTGTGTGGAATTATCTTTGCTTCTTTCAGCGGACAGCATGGCGACTCCCATAAAATACTCGTCCCAGCCTATATAATCAGTTCTTTTCATAAATATACAACCTTTCAACAAATAATATTCATTATACCAAAAAATACTTATTATGTCAAGTTCACATCAGAGGAGCTATTATTTTAAGGATTGCTCCCCAGAATTTATAAAACAGTTTTTCTTTTTTTATAGTTTCAAAAGTCACCTTACGACAATTTGATAAAGTTTCATTAAAATCACATTCGATATCCGTAATACATTCTGTTTTATACATATAGGTGGCACATTCAAAATGATGATACAGACTTCTATAATCAAGATTTATTGTACCTACTACTGCTTTGCAATCATCAGATGTCCACACTTTTGCGTGTACAAATCCCGATGTATATTCATAAATTTCCACACCGGACTTTATTAATGATTTGTAATGAGTTTTGGCAAGTGCATAAGCCATCTTTTTATCCGGAATACCTGGAAGTATTATTTTCACATCTACTCCACGCTCAGCCGCAAACTTTAATGCAGTTTCCAAGGCATCATCAAGAATAAGGTATGGAGTCATTATATGAACATAATCGGTTGCTCTATTTAAAATATCCATATATACGCTTTCTCCGACCTTATAATCATCAAGTGGCTGGTCAGCATATGGAATAACATATCCTTTACTTTGAGGATACTTACAAACGATTTTAAGATACTCATCCCATTGAGGATTGCGTTCAGTAATATTCCACATCTGCAAGAACATCAATGTAAAACTTTGAACCGCTTCACCTTTCAGCATAACGGCAGTATCTTTCCAGTGACCAAAACGTTCTATTCTGTTTATATATTCATCAGCAAGATTAATTCCGCCATTAAAAGCCACTTTACCGTCAATAACAAGTATCTTTCTATGGTCACGATAATTATAGTTAGTCGAAAGAAACGGTCTTATTGGTGAAAAATCCTTACATTTTATGCCGAGTTTTTTAACACGTTCCGGATAATCAAATGATAATGTAGAGATTTCACACATTCCGTCATACATTACACGTACTTCAATACCCTGTTCAGCTTTTTCTTTAAGAATACCCAGAATCCTACCCCACATATAACCTTCATCAAGTATAAAGTATTCAAGAAAAATAAACTTTTCAGCTTTTTGAAGTTCCTCAATAAGGGCATCGAATTTTTCTTCTCCAGACGAAAAATAAGTAACTTCTGTATTGGCATATACAGGAAAACAACCACTTCTGTTAAGATATCTGCACAAATCATCAGTACATGAACTTGTTATATCCTGATTATTTATCACATCATCATCTTGAACAATTTTATTTTTTGTTTTGGTAATAAGATAACTAAGACGTTCTTTCATAGCTAAATTACCTATATCTTTTTTTGTAAACCATAATAAAATAGTTCCGGGAACAGGTGATATCATTATTATAAAAAGCCATGTAAGCTTGCTTGATGAATCCATATCACATTTAAAAAGATATATTACCATACCAATAGAAAAAAATATCTGAAAAATTTTAAAACTTGGAAAATACCTATAAAACCATACATAAATAACCATAAGTATAAACAATTGAAAAACTATTAACGCTCCAATTATCAGAAATCTACTAAATATCAGCTTTAAAAAACCTTTCTTTTTTTTGGGAATAAGATTTATTATATTTTCTTCCTTTTTCATTAGAACTCCTTTCGTATACTTTTATCAACAATATAGATTTCTTAAATAACAAATCCAATTTTTAAACACAATTATTCTCAATCCACAATAAAAATACACAAATTCCAGATACCAACATTATTATATCAAAATTCCCAAATAAAATCAATAGATAATAGACTTGTTCCACGGTTTTTGAATGAGTAAACAAATTATGAAATAATCCAGTTAATAACAACTTT
>CAZTUV010000032.1:0-15044 GCA_964616595.1 uncultured Alistipes sp. | reverse complement strand
GTATTTCATAAATATTTTGAAAGGATTTGTTGAATATGAAGTGCGGACTTGTTTTGGAAGGCGGTGCAATGCGTGGAATGTTTACTGCTGGTGTTATCGATGTTTTAATGGAAAACGATATTAAATTTAACGGAATGGTCGGAGTATCTGCCGGAGCTTGTTTTGGGTGCAACTATAAATCAAATCAGCCACGACGTGTGATACGTTACAACACACGTTTTTGTAAAGACAAACGTTATTGTAGTTTTCAATCGCTTGTTAAAACAGGAGATATTTTTGGAGCTGAATTTTGTTATCATGAAATTCCGGAAAAGCTAGATGTTTTTGATAATCAGACTTTTAATAATTCGCCTATGGAGTTTTATGTGGTGTGTACAGATGTTTTAACTGGTAAGCCTGTATATCACAAGTTGACTAAAATTAATTATAACGAACTTGAATGGATGAGAGCATCAGCATCTATGCCGATGGTTTCAAGGATTGTGGAGGTTGATGGCAGAAAAATGCTTGATGGTGGAATATCCGATTCAATACCGCTTAGATTTATGGAAAAAAACGGATATGATAAGAATGTTGTTGTTCTTACACAGCCAAGAGATTTTGTAAAGCAACCAAGTAAAACTGCTAAAACTATGAGTCCTGTTTTAAGGAAGTATCCTAATCTTATAGATGCTATGAAAAAGCGTCATCATATGTATAACTCCGAACTGAAATATATAAGACATTCTGAAGATTCTGGAAAGGCGTTTGTAATTGCACCGCCGGAGAAACTTCCGATAGGTCATATAGAACATAATCCGGACGTATTAAGGGAAGTCTATCGTATAGGCAGGGATACCGCTGGAAAGTGTCTTGATGATATAATTAATTTTATGAAGTAAAGAAAAATCCGGCAGGAGTTTATCCTACCGGAAATTTTTTACTTTATTGCATTTTTGATAGCAGTAAGAAGTTCGTCATATGTTTCAAATGCAGGAAGTTCCGGATAATCATTTTTAATTTTTTCAGTACTTCTGAAAAGGAAACCAGCCTTACTATTGAGAATCATTCCTAAATCGTTATAACTGTCACCACTTGCAATGGTTTCATAGCCGATTGATTGGAGAGCTTTTACAGTGGTAAGTTTGGACTGTTCGCAACGCATTTTAAAACCAGTAATTTCACCGTTTTCAGCAACTTCAAGAGAATTGCAGAAAATTGTCGGCATACCGAGTTTTTTCATAAGAGGAGCTGCAAATTGTGTAAAAGTATCACTGATAATAATGACCTGACAAAGTGAACGAAGTTCATCAAGGAATTCCTTGGCACCTTCCATAGGTTCGATTTTTGCGATAGTTTCCTGAATCTCTTTAAGACCAAGTCCGTGTTCTTTAAGAACTCCTAAACGCCATGTCATAAGTTTGTCGTAATCAGGTTCATCACGAGTAGTTTTTTTGAGTTCCGGAATACCACTTGCTTCAGCAAATGCAATCCATATTTCAGGAACAAGTACACCTTCAAGGTCAAGACAAGTAATATACATTAATAAATCCTCCATTTTGATAAATTATCCAAAATTAACTTTGGTATTATAATTATACAGCATTTTTTTTGTTTTGTAAAGCGTTTAATAATTTTTTCTTGACAAATTGATTTAATTGTGATATATTAAAAGTGCATACGATGATTATGTGTAAGTAGTCTATGATTACGTTTTCAGAGAATCTGCATCATTGGCTGTAAGTACAGGTAATAGTGTTATAGATGAATTTCAGCATAGGAGTATTCCGGCGAAAGCATAAGATTAAGCCGGAGTGTCAGCGTTCACGTCCAAACGTCCCGAGAGTGCAGGATTTTTTCCTGAATATGGGTGGTACCACGAGTAGTTTCGTATATTTACACTCGTCCCATAATGTGGGGATGGGTGTTTTTTTGTCCCCCATAAAATTTTATGAAAGGAATATAATTATGTCAGAAAAAATGCAGGAAATTAAACAGGCTTTTTCTGAGAAACTTCAGAATGCTTTAAATACTCAGGCTCTTGAGGAAATACGCATTGAATATCTTGGAAAAAAAGGTACTGTGACTGGTCTTATGAAAACTATGAAAGACCTTTCTAATGAGGAAAAGAAAACTTTTGGTCAGCAGGTAAACGTTCTTAAAAGCGAAATAGCAGAGGCTATAACTAAAAAGGCTGAACAAATTAAACAGAAAGAACTTGAAGAAGAAATTAATTCAATGCCTGAATTTGACCTTTCTGCCCCTCCGGTACTTGAAAGAGGTTCATATCACCCGATAACACTTGTTCAGAGAGAATGTGAAAGAATATTCCGCTCAATGGGATTCACTGTTGAAGATTATAGCGAAATAGTTACTGATTATGAATGCTTTGAATCAGTTAACATTCCTAAACATCACCCCGCAAGAGATATGCAGGATACTTATTATCTTACTAATGGTCAGCTCCTTAAGTCACAGACCTCTGCTGCTCAGAATGCTATCTATAAGAAATATAAGAAAGCTCTTGTTGAGGAAGGTAAGCCAATTAAGGCTATTTTCCCAGGACGTTGTTTCAGAAATGAAGCTACCGATGCTTGTCACGAAAATACTTTCTTCCAGATGGAAGGAGTTATGGTTGATAAAAATATTTCTATCTCAAACCTCATATTCTTTATGAAAACTATGCTTTCAGAAGTTTTCCAGAAAGATATTAAAGTAAGACTTCGCCCAGGATTCTTTCCGTTTGTAGAACCAGGATTTGAACTTGACATAAGCTGTCTGATATGTGGTGGTGAGGGTTGTCCGTCATGTAAGCACAGCGGTTGGCTTGAACTTTGTCCATGCGGAATGATTCACCCGGAAGTGCTTAAAGCTGGTGGTATTGACCCGGAAGAATATACAGGTTTTGCGTTCGGTCTTGGAATGACACGTCTTGCTATGATGAAATATGGAGTTAAAGATATTCGTGACCTTAATAGTGGTAACCTTAAATGTTTATCACAGTTTACAGCAGAATAATGAAAGGAGAATTTGAACAATGTTTTTATCAATGAACTGGATTTCGGAATTTGTTGATTTCAGTGGTCTTGACAAACTTGAACTGATACATCAGTTTTCTTTGTCGACTGCTGAAGTGGAAAACGAAATTTTTATGAAGGGCAGTGATATTTCCGGAATAGTAGTTGCAGAAATAAAGTCCGTAGAGGAACACCCTGATTCTAAAAAACTTCATCTTCTTAAAGTTGACGCAGGCAAAGACGAACTTGTAGATGTTGTATGTGGAGCTCCAAATGTAAAAGTTGGAATGAAAACAGCATTTGCACAAATTGGTGCAAAAATCGGTGATATAACAATTGCTCCACGTAAGCTTGCTGGGTATACTTCATATGGCATGTGCTGTTCTGAGGCTGAAATAGGTCTTAGCGACAGTAACAACGGTATAATGGAAATAACTGATGATATTCCAAATGGCACAGACCTTAAAGATGCTTATCAGATTGATGATATAGTTTTTGAAGTAGATAACAAATCACTTACAAATCGTCCTGACCTTTGGGGACATTATGGAATAGCAAGAGAGTTTTCAGCACTTACGGGCAGACCGCTTAAACCTCTTGAAACTGTTGATTTAAGTCGATTTAATAATCTTCCGCAGATTGATATGAAAATTCTTGACCCACTCTGTCAGCGTTATTCATGCTTGCAGGTTGATAATATAAAGAGAAATATCAGTCCCGTAAATATGCGTGTACGTCTTTATTATTGCGGAATGAGGTCAATTAATTTCCTTGCTGACCTTACAAACTATCTTATGCTTGAAATGGGTCAGCCAATGCATGCATTCGATTCCAGAAAGGTTAGCAGTATACGTGTAAAACGCTTTGATAAGCCATTTACATTCAAGACTCTTGACAACGTTGAAAGAAATATTGATGAAAATACTCTTATGATTTGCAATGGTGATAAACCTGTTGCTATTGCCGGTATCATGGGCGGGCTTGATTCTGAAATAGTTGATGATACCACTGCACTTACTCTTGAATCAGCAACTTTTGATGCTGTATCAATCAGAAAGTCCAGTGTCAGACTTGCACATCGTACAGATGCGTCAATGCGTTATGAAAAGTGCCTTGATCCTGAAATGACTGTTACTGCTATCGGACGTTTTGTTAAGCTTATGCTTGATGCAGACCCTGATTCAAAGGTAATATCTTCTCTTACTGATGAGTACGCTTATAAATATCCTGAAAGAAAATTTGATTTCACAAAAGCTTTTGTTGACAGATATACAGGTATAGAGATTTCAAATGAAACTATTGTAAAGACACTTTCATCACTTGGGTTTGGCGTGACTGAAACGAATGATGTATTTTCTGTTGTGATTCCATCATGGAGAGCAACAAAGGATATCACTATAAAAGCTGATATAATTGAAGAAATTACAAGAATTTATGGTTATGACAATTTTGATATAAATACTGCAACAGCTCCATTGTATCCTGTACGTATTGAAATCGAAAAGAGCGTTGAGGACAGAATAAAGGACTTGCTTGTTCAGAAATATAATCTTCATGAAGTTCACTCATATGTATGGGTATACAATGACGAATATAAGTCACTTGGTATTGAAATTGAAGACAATATCCGCCTTGTAAATGCTACAAATCCTAATATTGAAATTATCAGACGTTCAATAGTTCCGACACAGTTGTGTCAGGTTAAATATAATGCAGATTTTGCACAGGAATTCGGAATCTTTGAAATAGGCAGAACAGTTGATGGCATTAATCCGGAAACAAATCTTTGTAATGAACGTAAAAAGCTTTGTATAACACTTTTCAGCCGTATGAAAACTGTTGAAGAAGTTTATATGAACCTTCGTGATATGATTGCTGTAATTGTTGATGATATAAAACATATCAATATAAATTTCAAGAAAATTGATGCTGCTCATTCATATCAGCACCCGATAAATCTTAATTCTATAATATGTGCCGGCAAATCAATAGGAGAAATAGGTATAGTTTATCCGACTATTTCAAAGAAAATAGATAAAAAGGCATCAATAGTATATGCTGAAATTGATATTTCTGACTTTGCAGATATCGAATCTGAAAGCATTGTATATGATGAACCATCAAAATATCCTGAAATGGAAATAGACCTTACTTTTATGGCTGATAAGTTTGAACCTATCGGACAGGCAATTGAAGAAGTAAATTCAGAACTGATTAAGAAAGTGAGTCTTGCAGGTGCTTATACTGATGATTCTGGTAAGTCTATAACTGTAAGAATACTTTTCTCAGATAAAAACAGAACTCTTACACGTGAAGAAGTTTCGGCTATAACTGATAGTATAATTTCCAATCTCAATGAAAAAGGAATTCTCCTTAAAGCGTAATTAAAATAAAGGACTTGTAGTAATTAAAAAATACAAGTCCTTTTATATCTGTAAATGAAATATGAGCAGGTATGTTTTGAGATTTTTATAGTTTTTTCAGAATGTTGTCATAAAACTTTATAGCATTATTGAGTTCCTGATTGTCTGGGTGACCTTTAGCGATTCCTCCTATTAATTTAAACGGGCCAAATGTATTGAATCCAAAACAGCCATATTCACCAATAATATTGGAACTTTTATGAGATACTGTTTCTTTTATGACCTTTGTATAACCATCTTTTTTTGCTCCATATGTATAAATAAAGAAAACTTTTTTGTTGGCAGGGAGATTTGTTTCAGCATATTTCAGGACAGATTTATGAAACTTTGAATAATAGATTCCAGAAGCAAAACCTATCAGGTCGTATTTTTCAAGGCTTTCAGTATTGCCTTGAGTAGCGTCTATTAAAGTGATTTCGTGTTTTTCGGCAATGGCATCGATTAATTTTTTTGTATTGCCATGGTGCTTTGAATAATAAACAATAGCGGTTTTCATGAATAAAATCCTTTCGTTTTATTTTTCTGATAATTTATTCCATAATTGACAAATTCCAGAATATAATATATAATGAAATCGGGAATTTATAATATATAACAGAGAATTATTACCAGTATCAATATTATACTATCTGTTAGAATGAATTTCAAGTACTATAATTTATTATACTAAGTACAAATTAATATACCGGAGGAATTATGAAAAAGGATTTTACAGCAGAAGAATATCTGAAGAGAGTTTTGACATCTGATGTCAAAGACGATTGCCCTATGAGAAGAACATTGGAATTGATAAGCGGAAAATGGAGAACTCATATTATTTATGAACTTTGCAAAAAGCCGACTTGTAGATTCGGTGAATTAAAAAAGTCTCTTCCTAAAATAACTAATACTATGCTTGCATCTACATTGAAGGATTTGGAAAATTATGGAATAGTTTATAGAAAACAATTTAACGAAATTCCTCCGCATGTCGAGTATTCTCTCACAGAAAAGGGCAGGGAACTTCTTCCGGTGTTTCTTGAACTTGCAAAATGGGGAGAAAATAATCTTTGATGTAATATTAACATGAACTTTTATATTATAAAAAAACAGGTATACACTAAAAAGCATATACCTGTTTTTTTATTTATCTTTTTCTTCGTCCGCAGTTCATATCGAAAGATGGGTTGCAGGCGTAGAAATTTTTTGAATCAAGGTTATCCTGAGTTATGCGAAGAGCCTCACCAAAACGTTGATAGTGAACTATTTCTCTTTGTCGGAGGAAACGTATAGGGTCACGAACGTCAGGGTCATCAGCTAAACGCAAAATATTATCATACGTTGTACGAGCTTTTTGTTCTGCTGCCATATCTTCATGAAGGTCAGTTATTATATCTCCTTTACTTTGGAAGTACATTGCTGTAAATGGAACTCCTGAAGCTGCAATCGGATATATTCCGGTAGTATGGTCTACAAAATATTTGTCAAAACCGCTTTCTTTAATTTGGTCAATAGTAAGATTACGAGTAAGTTGATATATAATTGTTGATATCATTTCTACATGTGCCAGTTCTTCTGTACCTATATCGGTTAAGATGCCCTTTACTTCATCATATGGCATAGCATAGCGTTGATTTATATATCTTAAAGCAGCACCTAATTCGCCATCCGGGCCGCCAAGCTGAGTAATTATAAATTGAGCAAATTTAGGGTTAGGATTTTTGATGTTAACGGGGTATTGGAGTTTCTTTTCATATTGCCACATAGTTTACCTTCTTTCCCATGGCCAAGGTTCGTCAATCCATGACCAGTGTTGAGTATCATTTGATTGTGTGGGAGTTATAGGACCAAAACGTCTGCTGAATTCTGTTTGTGCCTCATTAAGCAGATGTGTATATTTGTTAAAAAGTGCCAATGCTCTTCGACAATCCGGATGGGTATCAAGGTAGAGATTAAGTTCTTTTATAGCAAAGTCGTATTTTTGTATTTTTGTAAGAAGTAGCTGTCTTTCATTCATCATTACCAGCTCCTCTCAAAAATGGAAAATCAAGGTCAGGAAAAAGAGTTCCGGTAGGGAAAGCGTCATCATCATTATACACGTTGCCCCATTCCTGAAATGGTACATATGCCATAGCTAATGGAGCGTTTTGTGGGAATTGGTTTTTTGATTGTGTCGGGCTGATTGTCGTTCCAGAAACTTCTGGTGAATAGAGTGAATTTTCACGTTCACGGAGAATCAGACCGTCCATATCATCGAATAGATTCAGGTTCATAATAAGTCCTCCTTTTTTATTGCGGAGAACATCGTGCAGATGTTTTCCGCACACTATATTATATTCATATAGAAAAAAAGTGTTAAAACGAACCTTTGTAATTAAAAGTTTTATTTTAATATAAGGTATTCAACAACAAAAATTAAAGTTATTCCGATTAACAAAGTGCTTAATACATATAATAAAGCTAATCCGGCACATTCATTTTTAATAATATTGCTGGTTTCGAGTGCAAAAGTTGAAAATGTTGTAAATCCGCCACATAATCCTGATTTTAAAAAAAGTAAAGTCTGTGGATTTATTGAATTATTTTTTGTTGCAACTGCATTGATTATTCCGATAACAATACAACCGATAATATTTATTATAAAAGTTTTATATGGGAATAGAGATGTTTCGTTTAATGGAATCAATCCTATAAGATATCGGCAAACAGCACCGATAAATCCTCCTGTCCCAACTAAAAGTATATTTTTCATCAAAATTTTTCAGTTGGCATTATGTGAAAGCCTGAACGCCGAGTAAACTAAGAACAGTCATAATAATTCCGGCAAGTAGAACTCCGCACATGACAGCGATAACGCTTTTTTTGAAATCAAGTTTCAAGAAACTTGCTGCAAGAGTGCCTGTCCATGCACCAGTACCAGGAAGGGGGATTCCTACAAAAATAAGCAATGCCCAGAACATACCTTTACCGGCAGTAGCCTGAAGTTTTTCGCCTCCTTTAGCACCTTTTTCAAGACACCATGTAAAAAACCTGCCAATATATTTTTTATCTTTACCCCATTCAAGAACCTTGCGGGCAAAAAAGAATATAAATGGTACAGGCAGCATATTTCCAATCATGCATATTATGAGAGCCTGATACCATGGTATTCCGAAACCTATACCAAAAGGAACACCGCCACGGAGTTCAACAATAGGCACCATTGAAATAAGAAATGTAAGGATATATTTTTTCATAAAAAAACCTCTTTCATAGTTTAATAAGGATATTATATTATATTATCAGAAAATAGTCAAGAGTATTTTGGCAAAACGGCAAAAATCCCATGGAAACATTAATTTACATGGGATTTTTTGTTTGATTATACAATAGGGTATGATTCTTTTTTTTCAAGGATTGCCATGAATTCTTCACCCGTAATAGTTTCTTTTTCAAGGAGGTAATGAGCTAGTTCATGGAGTTTATTAGAGTTTTCGGAGAGAATTCTTATTGCTTTTTCGTGAGCGGATTTAATTATATTTTTTACTTCATCATCAATAAGAGTAGCAGTTTCCGGCGAACAGGCAAGTGAAGTATCTCCACCCAGATATTGGTTGTTAACTGTTTCAAGGGCTACCATATCGAATTTGTCGCTCATACCATAACAAGTAATCATTGCACGTGCAAGTCTGGTAGCTTTTTCTATATCATTTGATGCACCACTTGTACAGGTATTAAATACAAGTTCTTCAGCTGAACGTCCACCAGTAAGAGTTGCAATACGTGCAAATGCTTCTTCTCTTGACATAAGGAATTTTTCTCCTTCATCAACCTGCATTGTATAGCCCAATGCACCAGAAGTTCTTGGGATAATAGTTATCTTATGTACTGGTGCAGAATCACTTTGCATTGCTGCAACGAGTGCATGACCTATTTCGTGATAAGCGATAATTTCTTTTTCTTTTTGTGAAATCACAGCGTTTTTGCGTTCATAACCGGCAATTACAACTTCGACGCTTTCTTCCAGGTCTGCCTGCGAAACAACATTACGTCCATTTCTTACAGCATGTAAAGCACCTTCATTGATAATATTTGCGAGTTCAGCACCAGATGCTCCGGCGGTTGCTCTTGCTATTGCGTTATAATCTATATTTGGTTCAGTTTTCACTTTAAGTGCATGAACTTTTAAAATAGCTTCTCTGCCCTGTAAATCCGGAAGTTCAGCGGGGATACGTCTGTCAAATCGTCCTGGGCGGAGCAATGCAGGGTCAAGAGATTCAGGGCGGTTTGTTGCTGCAAGGATAACAACACCTTTTTTCCCATCGAATCCGTCCATTTCGGTTAGTAATTGGTTAAGAGTCTGTTCACGTTCATCATTACCGCCAATGTTACCATCACGTTTTTTACCTATTGTGTCTATTTCGTCAATGAATACTATACAAGGAGCTTTTTCGTTTGCCTGCTTGAAGAGGTCACGAACTTTTGCCGCGCCCATACCAACAAACATTTCAACGAATTCAGAACCGGATATTGAGAAGAATGGCACATTTGCCTCACCTGCAACAGCTTGTGCAAGTAATGTTTTACCAGTACCCGGAGGGCCTACAAGCAATGCACCTTTTGGAAGATTAGCACCAATTTCGGCATATTTTTTGGGATTGTGCAGGAAATCCACTATTTCTACCAAAGCTTCTTTTGCTTCGTCCTGACCGGCAACATCGGAGAAAGTTTTTCCCGTCTGAGCCTTGACATAAATTTTAGCATTACTTTTCCCGAATGACATGGAGTTACCGCCTATACGTTTACTCATACCTTTCATAAGGACGTTCCAAAGAATAATCATAAATACTAATGGTAATACCCATGATACAATGAATTCCAATATTGGATTTACTTCTTCTATACTTCCGGTAAAATCTATATCACCATTTTCATATAGACGTGAAACAAGGTCGGGGTCATCAATTCTGACAGTAGAATAGATTTGTTTACTGCCGTTTTCGTTTTCCACCTCAAATTTTATGACAGTGCTTTCGATATCGACCTTTGTGACATCGCCTTCATCAATTTTTTTCAAAAAGAAACTGTAATTTGTTTCTTTAATCTGAGCCTGGCTTATTGTAGGAATAACAAGCATATTGAACATTAAAAGTAATGATATACAAATTGTTGCAAAAATAGCAAGTTGTTTCCAGCCTTTGTTTTCTTTCAAAAAAATCATCTCCTTATTATGAGATTATAACACACAATAATACAAAATGCAATCATTGTTTTGTGATAAAAGTGAAAACTTAATGAAAAATATAAATAAATCATTTCAATTGAATAATGTTGACATTATTACCAATTATTTGGTATGAGGTGATTAAATTGAAGAAATATATATTTTTAAGTGGACTGATTCTGGCTGTTATAATTTCAAATATTGGTTCATTTGTCAACGATGGCATTGCACTTGACGAATTGCGTAAAAACGTACTCAGATTACATATTATTGCAGAATCTGACAGCGATTATGACCAGAACCTTAAAATTAAAGTACGTGATGCCCTTTTGGAAAGCGGTATTCTTGACGGTTCTGAAAGTCTTGAACAGGCAGAAAATACTGCACATGAGAATCTTTCGGAAATAGTTGAAATTGCAGAAGATACCCTTAGAAAAAATGGTTGTGATTTATCTGTCAAGGCTGAAATTACAGAGATGCAATTCGATGAAAAAACTTATGGTGATATAACAATGCCTGCCGGAATTTATAAAGCTTTACGAATAAAAATCGGCAGTGCTTCCGGTCATAACTGGTGGTGCGTAATGTATCCGCCTTTATGTGTGCCTGTTGCCTGTGATGTTGAGGATAATCCAGATGTAACAAGTGTATTTTTTAATGAAAAAGAATTGGATATAGTTTATCAGCCTCAAAAATATAAAGTTCGTTTTGCTGTATGGGATAAACTGAAAGAGATTTTTTGAACGGAAATTGTGCAAAGTGATAAAAATTTAATATTTGCTTGACAAAATACATTTAAAGTGATATACTAATTTCTGTAAACAAAGCGGAACATTCGAGTTCTCACCGTCCGGTATTACTAAAACGGTTAATAATTGCAGTTCTTTTTAAGGCTGCCTTTGTGGTGAGTACGGAATATTTCTGCACTCATTTTTTGTTTTATATTATAGTTGGAGGTGCTTGACTATTAGTAAGCAGGAACTGCAAATCAATGAAGAAATCAGAGATAAGGAAGTCCTTGTAATTGGTGCTGATGGCACTAAGCTTGGTGTTATGTCATCAAAAGATGCTATGAATGTGGCATTTGAACAAGAACTCGACCTTGTTAAAATCGCTCCGCAGGCTACTCCGCCTGTATGTCGTATAATGAATTATGGCAAGTATTGTTTTGAACAGACAAAACGTGAAAAAGAAGCTAAGAAAAATCAAAAGGTCGTTGCGATTAAGGAAATAAGAATGTTTTCTACAATCGATACTCATGACTTTGAAACTAAGGCTAATCAGGCTATGAAGTTCTTGCAGGGCGGAGATAAACTCAAGGTTTATGTACGTTTTAGAAAAAGAGCTATTGCTCACCCACAACTCGGTGAAGAACTGCTCGACCGTTTCAAAGAGGCAGTTTCAGCAGTAGGCATCGTTGAAAAGCCAGCTAAAATGGAGGGACGTAGTCTTGTTATGTTCGTTTCTCCAAAATCATCAAAGTAAGAACCGACCTGTTCTGAATTAAGGAGGATTATTCAAATGGCAAAGGTTAAAGTTAAAACTCATTCAGGTGCTAAAAAACGTTTTAAGGTTACAGGAAGCGGTAAGGTTAAGTATCAGCATACTAACAAGAGACACAGACTTACCCAGAAAGACACTAAGCGTAAGAGAATCGCTCGTAATGCAGGAGTGGCAGATTGCACAAATGCTCCTACAATCAAAAAACTTGTTCCTTATCTTTAATTAATAAGAAACATTTACTGACGCTTTTTTACTAAATTATTTACTGGAGGTACAAGAACTATGGCACGTGTTAAAGGTGCAATGATGACTCGTAAGAGAAGAAATAAAACTTTAAAGCTTGCTAAGGGCTATTTCGGAGCAAAGAGCAAGCACTTCAAGATGGCTAAACAGGCTGTTATGAAGTCAGGCAATTATGCTTATATCGGAAGAAAACAGAAGAAGAGACAGTTCAGACAGCTCTGGATTACAAGAATTTCCGCTGCTGCTAAACTTAATGGTATGAATTATTCTACTTTTATGAACGGCTGTAAGAAGGCTGGCATTTCCCTTAACAGAAAAATGCTCTCCGAAATCGCTATAAATGATGCAGCAGGTTTCACTGCTATTGCTGAAAAAGCTAAGGCTGCTCTTTAATTTTCGCTTATGAAACACGCTTCTTTTATCAGGAGCGTGTTTTTAAATAATATGAAATAAATTTGAAAAGATGGGATTTTCATGAATGGATATAGGCATTTTGGCTGTGTTGTACGAAAACCAGAAGAAGCTAAATTGACTCGTATAACAGGCGATATTTCTAATGAAAAATCTGCAATAAAGTCAAGAAAATTAATATAGGAGTCTAAATAATTTTTGAGAAAATACAAAAATTAAAAAAAATAATCTGAAAGGAGTTATCATTCAACAGATTTGATATCTGTTCATATTTTGAATGATAAATATATATTTGGAAAATATCATAACATCTAAGGATAATCCCATTATAAAGCTGTATCAGAAACTTTCCATTTCCAAAAAAGAAAGAATTCAGTACGGCTTATTTGTGTTGGAGGGTCTTCGTATAACTGAAGATGCTTTGCGTGACAGTCATGTATCTACCCTTATTTTTACTGAAAATGCTTACAGAAAATATTCTGAACAGCTATTTCAGGCTGATTTGAAAGATAAAAAAACTATTGTTATTTCAAATGAACTTGGAAATCGTATATCTTCAACGGAAACTACTCAGGGCGTTTTTGCAATATGCAGTATTCCTGTTCAAAAAACCCCTGTGTTTAATGAAAATAGTAAATATATAGTTCTTTATGGCTTGCAGGATTGTGGCAATGTCGGCATGATTATCCGTACCGCCGATGCTTTGGGTATAGATGGAATTATTCTTTCGGGTTCATGCGACCTGTATAGTCCTAAAGTTATCCGTTCAACAATGGGTTCGGTATTCAGAACGAATATTTATATAGAAAATGATAAGGAAAAGTTATTTGCTATACTTGAGAAAAATAATGTTATTACTTCAGCAGGTGTTATAGATGGGGAAACACTTGTTACAGAATGTTCATTTTCAGGAAAACATGCCGTTTTTATTGGTAATGAGGGTAATGGTCTGCCAAGAGAAGTTTCAGAACGATGTGACAGACGTATCACAATTCCAATGAAAGGTACTATAAACTCTCTTAATGCTGGAATGGCTTCCGGTATCCTTATGTGGGAAATGAAAAAATAATATTAAATCCTTTATGATAAGGAGGATTATATGGGAAATATAAAATATTTGATATGGCTTTCTATTGTATTCGGAAATTCTTCTAAAGCAGTATGGGAAATTATAGAATTGTATAATTCGCCGGTTGATGCATATTATGAAATAGTTTCAGGAAAATGTAAAATAAGGTTTACTGATGGTCAGAATAAAAGAATAAGTGAAGTCTCAATTGAAAAAGTATTGGAAATTATTAGTTATTGTCTTGAAAATAATATCAATGTAATATGCTATTCGTCATCAAGTTATCCTAAGTATTTCAGAGAACTAAGCTGTAAGCCGGTAGTTCTGTATTATAAAGGTAATATATCATGCGTTAATGGAAAAAATATAACTTGTGTGGGAACAAGAAATCCATGTCAGTATACTGTCAAGGCAATTTCGACAATATGTAATGAACTTGTAAATAATGATTTTACAATAGTCAGCGGTTTTGCCAAGGGTGCTGATATATTATCTCATCTTGTGGCAATTGATTCACAAAAACCGACTGTTTGCATTTTGGGGTGCGGAATAGATGTAAATTATCCTTCCGGACATGAGAAATATAAGGAAAATGTAATTAAGAATGGTGGGGTTCTGATTTCGGAATACCCTCCGCTCGAAAGATGCAGAAAAGGTTATTTTCATAAAAGAAATATACTTCTTGCGGCTCTTAGTAAAGTGACAATAGTTTTTGAGGCAAAAAAAGAAAGCGGTTCACTTATTACGGCAAAGGAAGCTCATAATCAGGGGAAAAAAGTATTGTGTATTCCACCGGCGGATATATTTGACGAACGTTATGCCGGAAATATAAATATTCTTCGTTCCATTGCCGAACCGCTTTATGGTGTTGAAGATATTTTCAAGATATATGGCGGAAAATATATCACAAATATAATAAATTTGCCGGAAGAATGTCGTGAAACAGAAAAAACTTTAAATCAAAAAAATAATGAATGTTCTTTTACGCCCGTCCAGCAAAAAATACTTGAACTTTTAAATAATTGTACATTGCATATGGACGTTATTATACATAAGCTTGATATGGATATTGCGGAATTGTCTATGGAAATTATGGAACTTCAGCAAATGGGTATTATAGAAGAAGTTGCAGGTAACCGCTTTAGAAAATGCTGATTTGTAAATTTTAAAATATCATAATTGACAATCAGAAAATTATATGATAAGATATTATAATG
>CAZTUV010000031.1:0-15234 GCA_964616595.1 uncultured Alistipes sp. | reverse complement strand
GTGCTACACCAGCATACTTATTGAAATTTATTATATCATTAATTTTCTCAAAAGTCAAGTAAAAAATTTTTTCTTCTTTTCATAATTTATAATAATATAAATACTCCCCCACTATATAAGTGAGGGAATTCTATATCAATTTACTAATTTAATTTTTATAAGAGCTGTATCTTCATTCCTCAATGCAATAACAGCCCCTCTTATTAAATATGCTGAAAGTCCATGTTTTTTATAAAGGCACTGAATATATGTACCTTTTATAAGTCCCAAATCACTAAGACGATTACGTATTTTACCATTAATAAGAACTTCTTCAACTTTTCCTTTCTGATACTTTTTAAGATTATTCATTCCAATGATATTTTCCATATATAACTCCATACTTATTTTCATTATATACTATGCAGAAAATATTATTCCTGAAACTTGTCCTTATATACACCTATTTCAGTAATAATACCGGAATTGTTTCCAGTTATCTGAACACTTCCTATACGCTTTTCCTGAATGGTACTAAAAGTCACCAAATCAGAGACATCTTCCCCATTATAACCACTATATGTACAGAAAAACTTTTTTCTGCCACGTGAAGTGTATGCCGAACGATATTCCAAAGCCTGCTCAGGATTATATAAGAATTGTTTATCCAGTTCAAAGAAACGATGGCGTACAATATGATGTGATACAACATCATTGTCCGAAAGTTCAAAATCACCGAAATCCCCATCAAGATTAGACATATGGAAATGACTCATAAGTCGTTTTTCGGCAGTTGACACTCCCCTTGAAATAATATTATTATCTGAATATTCAAAAGAAGAAGGATTTTCAGCAGGCGTAAACATAATATGATTTGTATTTTTTATATATGGATACGTTCCATAAACCTTATAAGAAATATTTACAATACCGTCCCACATATTAGAACTATTCTTTATATAGATATAGCTTTTAGTTGAACTGTCCTCATGCGTTACATAAGGAAGTGTATAAAAACTTTCTATAAGTTCATTTATTGAGATATCAGATTTAAGACCAGTCTCAATCTGATTTTGTATAAGCAATGATGTGAAACTTCTTGATGAAACTGAAATAATTGAACCATCAATGGAATTTGTAACAGAAATATTATCAGCAAGTCCATGATGAATTATTTTATTATTAATTTCCAGAAAAATTTCAGATATATTTTCCGGATATTTCAGTTCCCCGTAGAATTTAGCACTAAAAGAAGTATATGGTTGATATATATCTTTCTTAAAACTAAATGAAAAAATATCAGAAAAAGTATATTCAAAGTTATCAGTATTTTTCAGAATAACATTTATATTCATGACGATTCACCGCTTGTCGTTGAAATTTCTATGGCTATAATAGTCAGAGTAACTGAAATATAATTATTATTCTGGTCATCTGCAACAAATGATTGTATCTGACACTGATTAAAAATTACATTTTTATATTCAATGCTTATATTATCCGAATTATACATAAGATTGTTCATATTAACAATAAATTCAAGAGGATTATCACCGCTGATTCTTCCGTTCAGAACAATCCTTACAGCTTTTTTTCCGGAATTAGTTACAATTTCATTTCCAGAGACAGTATTCTGTTCTGAAAAACTTTTAGTTCCTGTAACTTTAAATTTCTCACAATACATAACAAAGTTCCCGATATTAACAGGTACTGATTCCTGTGGATTTATAATACTCATATAGTAGTATTCCTTTCAAGTCTGTCCATTCCATTTATAGAAAACTTGGCATTAAGAACAAGACGATTAATATTTGAATCATGTTTTATTGAAATCTTCTTAACTGAACAGTTTATACCAGATATTTCTGTAATGGAAGGCTTGATTTTATCCGAAAAATATTCATAAAGACTTTGAAGAGAATAATTTTCCGGAGCAGTAACATTTATATCAACTTCAGCCTTATATGGTATAAAAATTATAAACTCTGAATATATCGGAGTCTGAAGTTCAAAACTATTAAGACCAACAACAGTAAAGAAACTTCTGTTTTTTCTGTCAAGGGAAACAGCATCAAAAGCACTGTAAACAGGTATGGTATTATCCTGAGATATCTGTTGGATTATTTCATTAATAATAGAAGTAATCATAAACTATTCCTCCACAGTATCAGAGAAACTCATAAAAACAAAAGTTTTTGGCTTTATAAGCTCTGAACAAAGATTAATATAATCACACAAAAGTTTTTCAGAATATGAAATGGCAGTATTTTGTGAAGTCGTAAGCATTTTGCCTGCAACAGTAAATTCAGCACGTTCACGTGACGAATTAATTTGCTGTAAACGGTGATTTGCCATGGCTGCACAAAGAAAATCAAGTCTTATATCTGAAGAATCAACTTTTGGAAGTAACATTTTTTCGACTTCTAAAATTGATAAATTAATAAGAGGAACATATTTTTCAGTGGCATCTTCACCAGAAAACAATGTAAAAAGAGTTTTTATAGATTCAATATTCATAAATAAGCCTCATTTCATTGAAAACTCATCAGTTGAAAAATCGATATCTTTTTCAGGAATAAGTTGGACTTCTATTCCGGAAGAAATATTTTTTTCAAAAGATTTTTTTAAGTTTATAAGTTGAGTGGTATTCATATTTTCAGCAGAAATCATCGCACTATTAACAGCGGCTTTTCCACCGGAAAAAAATGCCAGACGTCTGATATCACGGCGTAATTCATCATCAGCTTCTTCAATATACGAACTTGAAAAAGAAATAGTATCATCTGAACTATTCATACGTTTTGTAACCCCCGCATTAACTTGTGCGGGAACAGCAACAAAACTCCATTCATAAACATCAGTTATATCATCAAGAATAGTATAGCTTATTTTATTATTATATAGTTTACCTTTAATATGAGCACAACCATTCAAGGCTTTGTCACAGCCACATATTGAACATTTACGGCTTGATGCACTACATGAAATACTTACTTCTTTTTTTATACCACCATCAATTTCAGAAATAAGCGTTTCATTATCGGCGGTGCGAACCATATATGCATTTGCTTTAAGATACTTATAAGGCTTACCTGTTTTAGTTTTTCTTGAATCATCTGTAACTATTTCCGTATCAAAAATTCTTGCATTCTGATTTGATGTAGTAGGATTATGGTCAAAAATTCCAGTTTTTCCTATAAAGCTTTTGGCAAGAGTTACAAGAGCGTCATCAGAAAAGCTTTCATAATCACGGTCAATATCGTTATCACAAAGAATAACAGAAAAGGCGTATATTTCGTCTTCTGTAAACGGACGACGTGTGAATTTATTAATTTTTTCAAGCCAATTTTTATCCATAAATAATATCCTTTCATTAAATTCAAGGGAACATATAAAATAATACGTTCCCTTACAAAATTATTTATTCAGTAATTGTTAAAACCTTTACAGCATCGGGGGTTATTTTTCTGAAACCGCAAGTGATTGAAACAGTAATCTGGTCAAGCTGACGGTCAATAAGCTTATCGGTTTCCATAACAAGATTTGAACTTGTAATAAATTCAAGAGCAAAATTCCTGTCAAGACCTATAATAGTATTGCTGTCAACAGCAGAAGTCTTTATGAGTTCAGAACCAAACGGCAAAATCATTTTACCATTTGCATCTGCTGAAGTATCTGAAAGCTGTTCCATAGCAACGATTTTTGAGGCAGCTTCAGGGGAAGCGATAACGGTTGTCATATTGAAGCAATCAAATTGTCCATAGAGTTTTGCAAGAGAGTCATAAGTAAGTGATGTTGTACTGATTGAATCTGCATCAGTTTTAAGAACAGAAATAGCATTTTTTATAACAGAAACTGCAAGTTTCACACCTATACTTTTAAGCATAACTCCAAATACATCAAGTCTTTGCTGACGGATTGCCTCATATGAAGCGTTTATAAGTCTGCCATATTTTGAAAGACTGATAGCAGTAGTACTTTCCTTTACAGTAGCAGCCGGAAGAACAGTTGATTGTGAAGAAATTGTATATTCAGCTGAATCATCAAGTACACAACCTAAATATTGAGAACTTCCGCTTACTGTCTGTGCGGCACATACAGAAGAAAGCAGAGTATCATCAAATCCCTTTTTAATGCAACGGGTCACGAATTCCGGAAAAAGTACGGCTGTTTCTGTTGAAGTAAAGAATTTTTCAACACGGTCACAACCCTGACCGGCGATTCTGATATTAAAGCGTTTAAGTTGTCTTTCAAAGGCATCAAGTTTTTCCATAGGAGTACCGCAATAAGCAGAAGAAGGGTCAAGTTCTTCCAGTGCAGATGTGAAAGATTTTTCACTAAGATTGTAAAGACCTTTTTCAAGTTTAACATCATTATACATATAGAATACCTCCATAAAATTTAATTAAGATTTTCAAGACGTTTTTCAATTTCCATAGCCTGAGCATTTTTCAGACGTGCATCAGCAAGAGCAGATTCATCTTGCAAATTAATATTATCCCATTCAACAAAACAATGGGCATTGCTTCCTGTCGAATATATAAACGAATCAGCTATTTCGCATATTACCGGTGTCAATAAACGTCGGTAATATTCAAGTTCAGAAGTGAGTATATCTGCCTGCTGAGATGACATTCTTTCAGTAGTACTCCAACTGAAACCAAGCAAAAATGGTGGTATAGAAAGCTTAGATATAATTTGTTCAAGAATCTGCCTGACAGGAATATCAGTATCAAAAAGTTGATTTTCAGCACCGATTACTTTAATATCGACATCGCCGACAGCCACAAAATCCTTTACCTGACCATTGTAGGAAGATTTCATAGCGTCAGACCATTCTTTTGCAATCTGAACAGCACGTTCACGTGAATATGAAAAATCATTATCAGATGAGGGTTTATAAGTCACTGCATATCTGATATTTCCGGCACGGTCAAAATTCTGTCCGATACATTCATAAATTCTCATTAGAATGTTTGAAAGAGCAGGGACACCACGCAAAAGAGGTTTTCCTCCTATAAGAGAAGAATACAATATTCTTTCGGGGTGTGGAATAACTTTTTCATTACCATTTGCATCTCTTATCAGATACCTTCTGGAGAAAGGCGTTTCACCGGCGGAAATCTTTATTTTAGAAACATCTCCGTTCCATATACCGGCTATGCATTTTCCGGAAGTATCCGGAACTATTTCAGCAATTGCACTTCCGTAAGTGAGAATACTATCCAAGAAGTTATCAGCAAACACATTTATAGATTTTCCCTCAAGACCCACGGGAACATTTTCAAGAAAGAAATCCAGTTCAGGTTGTAGTCTTTCATCTGAACAGATAACCTTGAATCCACCGGTAAGACGAATAACTTTCATAAGAGCGGCATCAATTACCGGAACAGCATTTCTCAGACGGTCATAAAGTTCTTTTTCAAACGGGTCTATAATATTGGGGAAGTCAACATTAAGTGCTGAACTTCTTTGAACAGCAGTCACTTCCAATGGCAAAGCAGACTTTTTTTTAAAGAGTTTCATTTTTCCTCCTTTAAAAGTATTTGAACGGTGATATAATTAAATTATCTTTCCACAGATATAGCGAAAAAATCGTCTGAATTTTCTGAAACCAGAGTATCCATAACAAAATAACGCATATCGTCCATAGCATGGTCATTTTCTTTTACAGGAACGTCTTTGCCTGATTTTTCATTCCAGCAATAAAGTGAAAATTCCCTGATAATATCCTTGCAACGCTCATTAAATTGCAATTTATTTTGTTTTAAAGCAGTACTTACATTACGTATACCTGTGACTACATCGTTGTTAGCCTTAACCACTCTGAATTTACCATGTCTGCGGATACATTCAATAAAACTTGCAGCGGACGGGTCAACGATAACCCGACTTATATTATAATTTCCGGCAAGATTTTCCAGAGCGGAATAATGTTCCTCATCGGTGCGTGATACGCCTGTTTGTCTGGAAGAATAATAATATTCATCTATTCTGTACCAAATATTATTACAAAGTCCCCACAAGCCAAAAGACGAAGGATTTACAGTGCCATAATCACATGATATAACGAAACGTTCACATTCAATGTCCCCGTTATAAACATGAATATCCGGATTGAACATAGGATAAACAATTCCCTGCGAAGCAGTCCACCTGCCGAGAACAAAGCGTTCATAAAACGTTCCTGAATACAAGCGTTTATAACGATTTTTCAGTTTCTGAGAAAGCGACGGATTATCGTCCATAGTAAAATGAACATAAAGAGCATGTTTTTGAGAGGACTTTTTAATCCATTCATTATAGAACCAATGACTTGGATTATCAGGATTGCAGTTGAACCACATCTTAGAACCGTTTACAGAACATCTTGCAAGTGCCTGTTCAACAAAAGAGCGTGGCATAAGAGCGACTTCATCAAGAAATACTCCTGAAAGAGTCATACCCTGAATCAAAGATGCAGAACCCTCATCTTTTCCGCCAAAAAGATAGAATCGATTTGTTTTATTCAAAAAAGTGATATCAATGAAGTTTCTGCTAACTTTTTCTATACAAGTAAAACCATATTCTTTAAGAACCGTGACAAGTGGTGTAATTACATTTCTGCGAAGTGAAGTAACAGTTTTCCCACATATAGCAAAAGAATTTCCATTAAAGTCTGATGATGCCCAAAAGACAAATCCCAGAGACATTGAAAGTGTTTTTCCACTTCTCACTGCCCCATCGCAGATAATAGCATCGTAATCAGAATATTGAGGGTTTTTCCACCAGTTCATAGTAAGCTTTTGTTTTCTTGACAGTTTTTTAATTGTCAATATTGTCACCGTCCTCAGCCGAATCAGAGAGTGCCTTAATCAAGTCATTAGCCTTATCCCTGTCGGTGAAAGAGTTTTCAAGTTCAAAAAGCTTTTCAAGAGCCTTAAGCCTGTCAAAGAGTTTCACCTCAACGCCACCACCCTTTACACGTTTTATTTCAGATACGTTAAAAAGGTCAAGACGTTCGATAACATCAGGTGGTGGAAGTTCATCAGCAAAAACAAGATATATGGCATCTGAACAATTACCAAAAGCAAGTCTTTTAAGACCAGCTGAAACATTGCCATAATCTGAAAGAGTATTTTTCAGGCGAGCAATAATTTTACGACAGTTATCGGTTTCAAGAAGTTTTATACCTTCTGCGAGAGCGTCATTTCTATTGAAACCAGCTCTTACAGCAGATTCTGTTATATCACCCAGCATTACATAGTAACAACAGAAAACAAAAGATTTGGAATTACGTACAGGCAAAAATAAAAACCTCCTTTCATTGTTTGAACAAAATCACCGTTCATAAGGGGGCAAAAAAACGGGTTTTTTAAATGAAAACCCATTGAATATTAAAATTTTTTTCACAAGAATCAGAAGTTTGCACAAAACCGGTCGTATAAAGATATCAATTTATGACAAATAATAAAAAAACCCCTCAACAATTAAGTCAAGGGATTTTTATTAGAGAGGGGAAGAATTATTCAGCATCAGAATTTTTTTCGATATAGGAAGCGATATCACCAACAGTTTTAATTTCTTCAACTGCTTCATCAGGGATAGATATATCAAATTCATCTTCAATAGTTGTGATAAGGTCAACAACATCAAGAGAATCTGCACCCAAATCGTCCTGAATATTAGCTGTAAGAACAACGGCATCTTCTTCAACGCCAAGCTGTTCAACGATAATATCCTTGAGTTTGTCAAAAATCATGTATAGTTTCCTCCTGTATTATTTTATATCCGATATATATATGATTGGACTGATTGTATTATACTACATTGTTTTCAGTTTGTCAATACCCGAAAAGCAAATTTAGATATTCAATAACGAAATCGGATACTGTAACTTTGATAGCATTTTGAAAAAACTATTGACAATAAAAAAAATATATGATATCATGATAAATATGTTGAAATTTCAACTAATTTCAGCAAGAAGTCCCCTGTTTCTAAACAAAGCGAACGTGGGGAAGTATGTCACAAAACTAAAAATGATATAATATAATAAGAATATCATATTTTCGATTGTCTGTACCACAAAGAGCGATAACCAAACAGTTGTTATGGAAATTATGAAAGGAGAAAGGATTAGGGGTTAGCCATACTGCTATGATAATGGATTGTTGAGTAACTCTGTTTCTTGTAGTCAGTCAGGAAGTTATAAGTTTAAAGTCAAAGGTGCAGACAACTCAATAAATAACCGTGGGACACACGGGGTTAGCCCATTGATACTTAAATAGTTAGATGTATTGAGTGGGAAACATCTGTTAAATCAGAAACCACCACCTCTTAAGTGGGGGGAAGTATGTCACATTTACTTGTATAATATAAAGGAGTATGTTTCATTTGAAATCAGATTTTTTACGTGGAGCTTCGCATGGTATACCGATTTCATTAGGGTATTTATCGGTATCATTTGGATTTGGGATAAAAGCTGTAAATGCTGGTCTTTCGGTTATTGAATCCTCATTGATTTCTGCTACAAATCTCACTTCAGCCGGACAGGTTGCCGGAGTTGATATAATTGCTTTAGGCGGTACAATTCTTGAAATGATTCTTGTACAATTGACGATAAATATAAGGTATTCACTTATGGCATTGTCGCTTTCACAAAAGCTTGACAATAAGTTCACATTACCTCATAGACTGCTAGCCTCCTATGGAATAACAGACGAAATATTTGCTGTATGTTCCGCTCAGAAACAGAAGCTTACTCCATCATATATGTATGGAATGATTCTTGTATCTGCTGTCGGGTGGATTTCAGGGACAGCACTTGGTGCAGCAGCAGGGCAATTATTACCCGAAAGCATTTCCAGTGCTTTAGGAATAGTTTTATATGGAATGTTTATAGCTATAATAGTTCCGCCTGCAAGAAAGCAGAGAAGTGTACTTTTAGTAGTTATAATATCGGCAATAATCAGTATAATATTTAAATATCTGATAACTTTTGTTTCGTCTGGATTTTCTGTTATTATATGTGCATTAATTGCATCTGCGACAGGGGCTTTATTATTTCCCGTCAAGGAGGAAGATTAAATGAATGTTGCTGTATATATAATTGCAATGGCTGGTGTTACATATCTCATCAGAATGATTCCATTTACATTTTTCCGCAGGAAAATAAAATCACAATTTTTCAGAAGTTTTTTATATTATATACCATATGCTGTTCTCAGTGCAATGACAATACCGGCGATTTTTTACAGTACCGGAAATATATTCACTGCAATTACAGGAACTATTGTTGCATTTATTTTATCATATTTTAATTTTCCACTTATTGTAGTAGCACTTTCTGCAACAGTAGCCGTTTTTATTGCTGGTTTCATATAAAAGTACTTTTACTGAAAACTTATAAAATAAACCTTTATGTTTCATTCCTTGTTCAACGTGTTTTTTTGATATAACAAGTCATAATCTACTCATATTTGGTATGACGCTCCGAAATCGTAAATTCCCCGCTAACGTACGGATACACAAATTCCTGAGAACTGCTCTGCCATTATCGCTTGGTTTTGATAGGCTGTACATTTTTACTGACATATCTTGATGTCCGTGCTTCTCTATTAAAATCCCCCATCTTATTGTAATAACAAAGATAGGGGGTTTTTTTATTTATCATCATTTATAATATTTTCGTAATTATTTTCAGCCTGTTGTTGTTCTTCAAGCTTCTTAGCCTTTTTAGCACTAATGGAAGCACCCTTTTTATTTCTCATCATAAGAACCACAGCAAATACTATAACTGCCAGAATAAGTCCTATTGCAACGATTATAAAAGCAATTTGTTTTATATTTCTGTTAGCAACGCTGTATTCAATATTATTTTTCTTAGCATATTTCAAAGCCCCAGAATCCGAATATACACTCATACTAAAATCATCATTCAATTCAAATTCTATACCATCAGATGTAGTATATCCGAGAGCATAATCACCAACTGTTTCGACACTGCTTGGAATATTTATTTTTGAAAGACTGGTACAGTTAAGAAATGCACTTGCTCCAATTTCTTCAACGCCTTCAGGTATTATTGCTTTTGAAAGACTTGAACAGTATGCAAAAGCCTCTTCACCAATTGAAGTTACCGTAAGTGGTATAGAAATAGATTCCAGACTTGAACAGTACATAAATGCACCAGCCTCAAGGATAGTAAGACCTTGTTCGAGGTCTGCTTTTTTTAATGAAACACAATTTGAAAAGGCATCAGCACCTATTGTTGAAACTGATGATGGTACAAATAAATTTTCAATTTCTGCACAACCGGAAAAAGCACCCGGTTTTATTATAGAGATATTATTATCAATATATAAATCGCCATTCAATTCAACTGAGGCACGATATATATCTGTTTTAGAAGAATTAAGGAGCATACCATCTTCAAATACAAATGACGGACATTCAGAGGTATCAAACTCTCTGATTGACCAGCAATCAGTAAACGCTTCTGCATTTATTGTGGTAAGAGATTCTGGAAGTTTTAATGTTTCAAGACTTGTACATTGAGCAAAAGCATAATTGCCTATTGTAGTCAGAGTATCAGGTAATTCAACATCTGTCAATGCAGTACATCTCATAAATGCACACGATGAAATTTCAGTTACAGTATCTGGAATAACTACTTTTTTTAATGAGGTACAGCCTGCAAAAGCGTTCATACCAATAGACCTGACGGTATCAGGGATTTCAAGTTCTGTTATTGCAGTACACCCTATAAATGCACCGTCACCGATTGCTGTAATAGCGTATCCGTTTCTTATGGAAGGTATACTTGAAACAATAGAATTTGTTTCACAGCCCACTATTGTATATGAACCATTTACAAGTTCATAAGTAAATACGCCGTCTGTAAGTTCGTCCTCAGCACCTGGAAGGTCATCTGCAAAAACATTAACAGATGATATACAAGAAAATGACATTATAGAAGTTACAGCTGTAACCAAAATTTTTTTAAGATTCATATTATTTGCCCTTCTTTTTTATTTTTTTGAAAATCCCGAATCCAGCCAATCCTATAATCAAAGCAGATATTACGCCACCTGTTGCCCACAAGAAACCTTTTACAACATTCTTGCCAAAGATTTCAATAGTACCACTGATAACCTCAATATTGCAGGCATTTGCATACTGATATGCTTTTGAACCGCTTTCTGCATATATTTTAAAACCTTCAACAGTAGTCATATTATCTGTTTCTGAACTGTTTCCGGTATCATCAAACGCATATCCAAACGCATAGTCACCTATTGTTCCGACGCTTTCCGGCACTCTTATACTGGTCAATGCAGGACAGTCAGCGAATGCATATATTTCAACAGTAGTCAAGCTTTTTGAAAGTATGACTTTATTTAAATTTGTGCTTCCTTCAAAAGCATATGCACCTATTCTTTCAACGCCAGAGAGGTCGACTTTTTCTAAATAAGCGTTATTACAGAAAGAAGAGACTTCAATTTCTTTCACACCTGATGGCACTTTAAATTCAGCAGAAGTTTTTGCAGCTGGATATGCAATAAGTTTTGTTTTATCCTTATTATACAGTATTCCATCTTCAGACGAATAAGCACCATCGCCATCTGTAACCGTTATATTTTCCAGAAGAATACATGAAAGAAAAGGTTCATCACCTTCAATAGACTGACAATTTCCAGAGATTGTAATATTAGTTAATGCACTGCACATAACAAATGCACTTTCGCCAATAGTTTCAGCACCATTTATGGTAAGGTTCTTAAGATATGTGCAATTATAGAATACTAGTTTATCGATTGTTTTAACACTTTCGGGGATTATTATTTCTTCAGCCGTTGAACTTTCAAAAGCACTTGTATATATTCTTGTTACAGGCATGCCATTTATTTCAGACGGGACTTCAATTATTGGCATAACCGAAGTACAACCTGTAATAACTGCCTCACCATTTATAGCAGTATATTCAAAATCGCCATACATATCCTTATCGAACGAATTATATTCAGCCTGTTCAGCATAAGCTTCAGGGGTAGCAAAACTAAAATCATTCTGATAATTATATTCCTCATCTGAATCCGTACAATATACATATGCAGCTGAATTCATAGAACCGACTATAAGGAAATTATCAACAGGTGTTTCTTCATCAGCATAACCAAAAGCACTATATCCGATACTTGTCACACTATCCGGAACAATTATTTCAGTCAAAGCTGTTCCCAGAAATGCATATTGTTCTACATATACAAGTGATTCTGGAAGAGTTATCTCAGCCAATGAAGAACAATTCATAAAGCAAGCCGTATCAATTTCTATAAGAGTATCCGGAAGGATAACTTCATTTAATTCTGTACATTCTGCAAATCCTGCTACTGCAATCACTTCCAGTGCAGTATTACTCAAATCGGCTTTCTGAAGAAAACTGTTTTCGCAGACACCGAAATTTCCTATATATTCCAATGTTGACGGAAATATTATTTCTTTAAGTGAAGTAGTTGATATTGCAGAAATACCTATTTCTTTTACTCCTTCAATAATTTCAAATGTTTCATCTTCTTTTTTTGGAGGATAACATATAAGGAGTTCTTTATCAGCCGTATAAAGCACACCATTTTCGGATATATAATTTTCATTTTCCGAACTTACTATTATTTCACGAAGATATGGACAATACATAAATGGGTTATCTTCCGAAATATATGTAATAGTTGCCGGAATAGTTATAGTTTCATAAGGTTGGTCCGGGGAACTTCCAAAAGCCTTTCCGCTCAATTCTGTAACAGTCAATCCGTCTATTGTTTCAGGGATTATAAAATCCGTTTCAGTACCGCTATAACCTTCAAGACAGATAGTTTCATCATCTATCATTGAGTATTCGTAATCTCCCGAAATAATATTTTCTTCATACGTTTCTGAAATCAATAATATATCATCTTCTGAAATCTGCTCATCAGGAGTTTCGTCAATATCTTCAGACACTGTTTCTGTTGCATCTTCTGCAAAATAGTTATCAGGAACTAATGCCGGCATACATATAAGAAAGCCTGTAAGACAAGCAATTATTTTTTTATATTCAAACATATTTTTTCCTCTCAAAAAAATTTTATCTTACACATTATATCATACAATAGAGTATATTGCAATGTATTTCACATATTTTTCGTATAAAAATCAAGATTATAACAAAAACCGTTCCAGAAAGTCAAGGAACGGTTAGTACAATTATTTTCTGCGTGTTTTATTTTTTCTGTCAGTATTTCTTTTAATATCGCAAATACGTTCTTCACTGCTCTGCTTGAAATGTGAAATCATATCTTCAAAGCTCATTTCAGATTGTGGGACAGACTTTTTAGGTTCATATATATTTGGTTTATTTCTGCGATTATCATTTTGTCTTTTAGGTTTCTGCTGAGGTTCAGGAGTAGGAATAGCCTTTTTAATAGACAGACTAACTTTACCAGCCTCATTAATGCCAATAACTTTTACTTTTACTTCCTGATTTTCGGTAAGATGGTCACGTATTTCATTAACGAAAGTATTAGCTATTTCGGAAATATGTACCATACCAGAGCCGCCGCCGTCGATATCGACGAAAGCTCCATATTGTGTAATTCCCTTTACCTTACCAGTGTAAATTTTTCCAATTTCCAATTGCATAAAAATATATTACTCCTTTTAAATATTAATCTCTTGATTTATCATAAAATCTTCTTTCATCAGGATAAGCGTATCCATGTTCTTCAATAGCGATTTTTTCCATATATTCTGAAAGGTCATCACTTTCCAAAATACGCTGAAGTTCAGTATTTTCAGCTTCATAAAAATCTATCTGGGACTGTACGCCTTCGAGTTCCATTTCTTTTTTGGCACAATCCTGTTCTGTTGTCACGATAAGCATACCGCATCCGACAATAATTGTAACAGCGGCAAGCTTTACAAGTCCACGGTTAAACAGACTTTTCCCTTTAGATTTCGCCTTAGATTTTAGGCGATGTCTGTCTTTTGGATTTTTCGGCAATGCTGTTCACATTCTTTCTTTTTTTATTTTCCTTTTTATTATACAACAAATCAATGTTATTTAGCAATAGGAATGAAGTTTTTTTATTTCTTTTAACTGAATTTTTGGAACTTCCCACAAATTTGTGACTTTTTTCCTGTAAAATTACATAAAGCGACCGGAAAGGATATAAAATGATTTCAATAATTTTTTGAATTGCGAAAAAAATTTTTTTCATTGTAGTTATTATTATAGTTCCTATGGTAAAGAAATAGAATATAAAGCCCAATGCATTTCCTGCAATGAAATAAAAACGCAGTTCACCCCTTGCACAAACCGTAGCAAAAGAGGACAAAAATATAGTATAAGCAATCATAAACAGAACATCTTCGATTACAACAAGAATCATATTATGAGGGAAAATTATTCTTGCTGTTCTGAAGACGTCATAGAACACTCCGATTATTACACCAAATAAACATGACAGTCCGAAAAGAAAGATTTCTTCGTTTATCGAAAAGAATGTTTCAGGGACATTCATTTAAACACTCTCCCCAAAAATGACAGTGGAGATTTTTTATCTTTATCGCCATATATGACTGACCATATATCACCCGTAATATTCATATTACCGGTTTCAACGCTCATTGAGTCGATATGTAAATCTTTTCCATGTATTGTAAGTTCTCCGAGTTGTGTATATAAGCATATTGCCTTTTCGTCGAAGCTGTCCACATCAGTAATACCGGATATGCTTAAGCTTTTTCGATTTTCAAGAATAATATTTTGATTTTGTTTGATGTTATTGTCCTGCATGAAATTACCTCCGCTTTTTAATAAATTATATTCATATTCTGTAAACTTTATACCAAAAATGAATATAATTTATTTCAGACATAATTCTGAATCCAGACAAGTAAGTTTTTTGCAAATTATGTAATTTTTGTGAACTCCACAGACTTAAATTGCAGTAGTTCCCAGCATATTGTTATTTAAGAATTTAATCATTGATATCTCTATCATGATAAATATTACAGTTTAAGCATATTTGTCACATCAGCTTGTTTTGTATTGTAATATCCGTATCAATCCACTTAAAGATAAATATTGAACAGATTTAGCTAACCTATGATTTTGAACTTATAAATTTCATAATAAACAAAAAATCTCCTTGAAAAAACTCAAGGAGAAAGATATTACAGGGTGGGAGATGGGATTCGAACCCACGATCTTCGGGACCACAATCCGACGCTTTA
>CAZTUV010000030.1:0-15854 GCA_964616595.1 uncultured Alistipes sp. | reverse complement strand
ATATAAATACAATTTAAAGGAGCAAAAAATATGATTAAAAGAATACTTGCTGTTATTGTCTGTACTTTTACAATAACAACCTTTTTTTCAGCTTGTGGAAAAGAGACCGATATAAGCGATACTTCTGGACAAAACTCTTCAGATAGTTCAGATGTTTCTTCTGTACAAATAGCTAATTTTACAGCTCCGGAAAATGGCGATACAATTGTTACTATGAATATCCGTGATTATGGAACTGTTAAAATAAGACTTTTCCCAGAATACGCTGACAAGGGCGTTGAAAACTTCATAGGTCTTGCTGAACAAGGCTATTATGATGGTCTTACATTCCACCGTGTTATAAATGACTTTATGATTCAGGGCGGTGACCCCGAAGGTACTGGCAGAGGTGGCGAATCTATCTGGGGTGGAAAGTTTGATGGTGGTACAGATTCACATCTTATCCATTCAGCAGGTGCTATAGCTTATGCAAACAGCGGTGCGACTTCTACAAACGGAAGTCAGTTTTATATAGTTACCGGTACTGTATATACAGAAGAAGAAATTGAAGAATATAAATCAGCAGGTTATAATATTTCAGATGAGGCAAAGGAAATTTATACAACTGTCGGCGGTACACCTTATCTTGACGGAAACTATACAGTTTTCGGACAAGTGTATCAGGGACTTGATATTATATTCCAGATTCAGCAGGTGTCAACGGATAGCGGAAATAATAAGCCTATGCAAGATGTTATTATAGATTCAGTTACTGTTGATAAATATAATGGTGAAGAACTTAAATGGTTTATAACAGATTATGAAAATTATGATTCTCAGGCAACTTCTGAAACTACTGTCGTTGAAGATGTACCTGTAATGAACTTTACAGACCTTGAACAAGGTGATAAAGTTATATGCATGACCATTAAGGATTATGGCGATGTTAAAATTAAACTTTTCCCGGAATACGCTGAAGAAGGTGTTGAAAACTTCATAGGTCTTGCTGAAGAAGGGTATTATGACGGACTCACATTTCATCGCATTATAAATGATTTTATGATTCAGGGCGGTGACCCTGAAGGCACTGGTCGTGGCGGTGAATCTATCTGGGGCGGAAGTTTTGACGGTGGTACAGATTCGCATTTAATTCATGTTGCAGGTGCAGTCGCTTATGCCAATAGCGGTTCAACTTCTACTGATGGAAGTCAATTCTATATAGTTACCGGCGAAACATATTCTCAAGATGAACTCGCTCAATATGAAAGCTATGGTTATAATTTTTCAGATGAAGCTTTAGAATTATATTCAACTGTCGGAGGTACTCCATGGCTTGACGGAGGTTATACAATTTTCGGACAAGTATATGATGGTCTTGATGTTATATTTGAAGTACAGCAGGTAGATACTAATGAAAATGATAAGCCAACTGAAGACGTTATAATCGAATCAGTAAAAGTCGGCGAATACGATGGCGAACAAGTACGTTGGTATATATCAGATTATGACGGAACAGAATCTTCTGCAACAGAAAATATACCAGAAGATTCGGAAACAATAACTGATGAAACTTCTATTGAAAATTATTCTGAATAATCATATTAATTAAAAAAAGTCTATACTACTAAACTTTATTTGACATGGGTATGAACGGATTATAATAGTCCTCATACCCAACTGTGTAGGCTGAGAACGGAAATAAAATTTTTCTGTATAGATAATCAGGAGCAGAAAAAAATTTCCTGAGAAATAAGGAGAGAGTATAATTTGAGAAAATTTATTATAAAAGGTGGTCGTCGTCTTTGCGGTGAAGTTTCAGCCAGTGGTGCAAAAAATGCCGTTGTAGCTATACTTCCTGCCGTTATCCTTTCAGACGAACCATGTGTTATTGAAAATGTTCCCGATATAAGCGATGTAAGAATCAGTCTTAAAAGTTTAAAGGAAATGGGAGCAGGAATTACCTATCTTGGCAACTACACTTATAAAATAGACCCTACTACAATTAATAAATTCTGTGTTCCATACGAAATAGCAAGAAAAATGCGTGCGTCATATTATTTTCTGGGAGCTTTGCTCGGAAAATACAATAAAGCAAGAGTTTCAATGCCTGGTGGCTGTTCACTTGGCGACAGACCTATTGACCAACATTTAAAAGCTTTTTCACTTCTTGGTGCTAACTCTACACTTAGTCAGGGTATGATTGACCTTAAAGCAGAAAAGCTTACTGGAAATCAGATTTTCTTTGATGTCGTTACAGTTGGTGCAACTATGAACGCCATGCTTGCCGCTGTAAAAGCTGAAGGTCTTACAGTTATTGGCAATGCTGCTAAAGAACCTCATATAGTTGACCTTGCAAATTTCCTTAACTCTATGGGAGCTAATATAATGGGAGCAGGTACTGATGTTATAAAAATAAGAGGTGTTGAACATCTTCATGGTACTACCTATTCAGTAATTCCTGACCAGATTGAAGCCGGTACATTTATGATTGCAGCAGCGGCAACAAAAGGTGATGTAACAATTACAAATGTCATTCCTAAGCACCTTGAGTCCATTACCAAGAAACTTCAGAAAATAGGTGTAAACGTTGAATGTTTCGATGACAGCGTAAGAGTGTGGACTGAAGGTCCTCTTGTAAAGACTAATATTAAAACTTCACCTCACCCAGGCTTTCCAACTGATATGCAACCTCAAATAGCTACACTTCTGACTCTCGCATCTGGTACAAGTATTATAACTGAAAGTATCTGGGACCAACGTTTCCGTTATGTTGATGAATTACGCCGAATGGGTGCTGATATTACAGTAAATGGTTCTGTTGCCCTTATTGAAGGTACAGGCAAACTTACCGGAGCACCAGTTAAAGCTTGTGACCTCAGAGCAGGTGCTGCGTTAATTATCGCTGGTCTCGCAGCAAGTGGAATTACCGAAATTGAAGATATATTCCATATAGAAAGAGGTTACGATAATATGGACGCTAAACTCCGTTCCCTCGGTGCAGATATACAGATAATTTCAGAACCTGATGATATCTCTGAAACAGATGTGCAATCTTCTGTAAACAGAGATGACACAGATGTTGTTTAAATATGAAAGTCTTTTTACATGGTTTAGGTCAATCTTCTTCAAGCTGGAATAAAACATTAGGTTATATTAAAACTTCTAAAAATATTACTTGTCCTGACCTCTGTAACTTACTTCATGATATCGAACCGAATTATAATAATCTGTATAAGGAATTTGCATATTATTGTAATTCATTTAATGAACCTCTTGATTTATGCGGACTGTCAATCGGTAGTATTTTAGCACTCAATTATGCTATCGAATATCCCGAAAATGTCAAGTCACTTATTTTGATTGCACCTCAATATAAAATGCCCATTAAACTTCTTAAACTGCAAAACATAATCTTTCATTTTATGCCGAAGTCAATGTTTGAACAGACAGGATTTAAAAAAGATTCATTTATACAGCTCTGTAACTCAATGATGCAACTTGATTTCAGTAATTGTAAAGTTTCATGTCCTGTACTGATTATTTGTGGTGAAAAAGATAAGGCAAATAAAAAATCTTCTTATGAACTTTCAGAAAAAATACAAAGTAAAATTATTATTTTGAAAAATTCGGGTCATGAAGTAAATATTGATTCTCCAAATGAACTCGCAAATATTATAAATGAATTTCATAATCAACCGACAAAGACGGAGTAAATGCTCTGTCTTTTTATATGTTCGCAAATATGAATAATTTATGTGTATTTATCAGCTTTTAATACTATTTTTGGGAATATGTGAAAATCGTTGATAAATATTTGTTAAAGTTTACAGTTGAAAAAAATCAATAAACATGATACAATATATAGTATACCATCTGTAAAGCTATTTTCTGGCTTTTTCACTAAAAATATTTGTGAATTTATGCCGGAAATCCAATTACAGTAAAAACGCCGTGGTACTACGGCAGATTGGAGTATATTTATGTCAAATAAAAAAGTTAATCCTATTATTGAAAAAATTAAACAGGCATTCCCTGAAAGACTTCATGCTCTTTATAGTGTATCACCAGAAGAAGCATCAGACAAACAGATTTATCATGTTCTTTCATCTATAATTGTTGAAGTTCTTGGAAAAAAACGACAAGACTTCATGAATCACACTCATTCAGTAGGTGGTAAACAGATTTATTATTTGTCAATGGAATTCCTTATGGGACGCTCTCTTAAAACAAGTCTCTATAATCTTGGAATCGTTGACGATGTGAAGGCTATGCTTGCACGTTCCGGAATTAATCTCGATAAAATATATGACCAGGAACCTGATGCTGGTCTTGGAAATGGTGGTCTTGGTCGTCTTGCTGCTTGCTATCTTGATGCTCTTGCTACTACAAGTTTCCCTGCAATGGGTCACTCTATATGCTATGAATATGGTATATTCCAGCAAAAATTACAGGACGGCTGGCAGACAGAACTTCCTGATAACTGGCTTCCGGGTGGTTCTGTATGGCTCGTTCCAAAACCGGAACTTTCAATAGACGTTCACTTTGAAGGCGACCTTCAGGAATACTGGGATAGTCAGTCACACTATATTTCCCATGTAAATTACAGCACTGTTGTGGCTACACCTTATGATATGTATGTTTCCGGATATGGTTCTGAAGGCGTTTCCGTTCTTCGTTTGTGGTCTGCAAAAGCTCCTGGCTTTGATATGGAAATGTTCAATCAGGGTTTCTATGATAAGGCTATCAATCAGAATGCTATTGCAAATGCTATTTCTAAGATTCTTTACCCTAATGATAACCATCAGGAAGGTAAGTCTTTACGTCTCCGTCAACAGTATTTCCTCTGTGCAGCATCAGTTGGTGATATTGTTAATAATCATATGAGTGTTTATGGTACTCTTGAAAATCTCGCTGACAAGGTTGCAATCCATATCAACGATACTCACCCGACACTCGCTATCCCAGAACTTATGAGAATACTTCTTGATGACTGCGGATACACATGGGAAAAATCATGGGATATTGTTACAAAAACTTTCGCATACACAAACCACACTGTTATGGCAGAAGCTCTCGAAAAATGGGACGTTAACCTTGTTAAATCAGTTATTCCAAGAATCTTCTCCATTATTGTTGAAATTAATAACAGATACTGCCAGTCACTTATGGAAAGCAACGGAAATGACAGTGCTAAAACAACACGTATGTCTATTATCAAAGATAATCAGATTCATATGGCTACACTTTGCGTTGCAGTTTCACATAGTGTAAACGGCGTTTCAAAGCTCCATTCAGAAATCATTAAGGATTCTGTTTTCCATGATGAATTCTGCCATACTCCTGAAAAATTCAAGAACGTAACTAATGGTATTGCTTACAGAAGATGGCTTTATCAGTCAAATCAGGGTCTTACAAATCTCCTTAAAGAAACTATTGGCGATAAGTTCATTAAAGACGGTTCAGAACTTGAAAAGTTCAGAGCATATCAGGACGACAAGGCAGTTCTTGAAAAACTCATAGCTGTAAAGAAAGAAAACAAAAAACGTTTCTCTAAATATGTAAAACACAGCACAGGAATTATTCTTAATACAGACAGCATCTTTGATGTACAGGTAAAACGTCTCCACGAATACAAGAGACAACATCTTAACGTTATGAATATTCTTGCTGATTATTCATATCTTCTCCAAAACCCTGATGCTGAATTTACTCCAAAAACATATATTTTTGCTGCAAAGGCTGCTCCAGGTTACTATCTTGCAAAGCAAATTATAAAAATGATTTGGGCTATTTCTGAAGAAATCAGAAAGAATCCACGCATTAATCAGAAATTACAGGTTATATTCCTTGAAAACTATTGCGTAACACTTTCTGAACTCCTTATGCCTGCATCAGAAATATCTGAACAAATTTCACTTGCCGGTACAGAAGCTTCAGGTACTGGTAATATGAAATTCATGCTTAATGGTGCAATTACTCTTGGTACTCTTGACGGTGCAAACATTGAAATCAATCAGGCAGCTGGAGAAGGTAATAATATTATTTTCGGTATGAAAACTGAAGAAGTTAATGCACTTAAAGCAAGAGGTTACAATCCTGAAGAATATTTCCACAATAACCCTCTTATCCATGAGGCTATTGAACGTATGTACAATGGAATTAATGGTTGTACTTTCAATGATATTGCTAATTCACTCAAAGACCGTGACCCATATATGGTTCTTGCTGACTTTGACGATTACAGAAGAGCTCAGAAATTCAGTACAGAATGTTACAATGATACTATGAAGTGGGCTAAAATGTCCCTTAATAATATTGCTGGTGCTGGTATCTTCTCAGCAGACCGTGCTGTTACAGAATATGCAGATAATATCTGGCATCTTAGATAATCAGCATTTCCCGATTAAATAAATACAAAGGGGACGAATTAATTTTCCGTCCCCCTTTTACATGAATAAGGAGCGATTTTTTATGAAACCAATTTATGATACATGGAATCTTAACTATAAATCAATTTTTGGTGCTATAAAACAAGGAGAAACTTGTAACTTTTCAATAAGACTTCCTAAAAATATATCTCTTGATTTTCCACCGGTACTTGTTTTATTCAGAACCGGATTCAAAGAACGTTTTCTTAATATGGAACTCATAACAACAACTGATGAAGATAATATTTATACTACAAGCTATACTCCAAATTATACCGATGTACACTACTATTATTTTGCATATACAAGCGGGGGTATACGTCATTACATTAAAAAGATAAATTGCCATGAAGGTAATATAGATTACGGCGATTTATTCCAGCTTACAGTCTATGATAACAAATATGAAACCCCTGATTTCCTTAAAGGAGGTGTAATGTATCAGATTTTCCCAGACCGTTTCTGCAAAAGCGGAAAAAAACACGAAAATGTACCGACTGACAGAGTAATCCGTGACGATTGGGGAGGAACTCCACTCTATAAACCAGACCAGAATGGTCATGTATGGAATAATGATTATTTCGGAGGAGATTTTGCAGGCATACAATCCAAACTTGGCTATCTTAAAGACCTTGGCGTAACTTGTATATATCTTAATCCAATATTTGAATCACATGAAAATCATCGTTATAATACTGCCAATTATATGAAAGCTGACCCATTACTTGGTACTAATGACGAATTTGAAGAACTTTGCACAGAAGCAAAAAAATATGGGATTTCAGTTATTCTTGATGGTGTATTTTCACATACCGGTGCAGACAGTGTATATTTTAACAAGTTTAACAGATACGAAAATAATGGTGCTTTTAATACAAAAGAAAGTCCCTACTATGAATGGTACAGCTTTATAAATTATCCAAATGTATATGAGGCATGGTGGGGTATCGATACACTCCCAAATGTATGGGAAAATAACGAAAGTTACACTGAATTTATCTGCGGTGAGGAAGGCGTTCTTAATTATTGGCTTTCAAAAGGAGCAGCCGGTTATCGACTCGATGTTGCCGACGAACTTCCTGACCAATTCCTGAACAATCTCCGCAAATGTGTTAAAAAATATAATAAGGACAAAATTGTTATCGGAGAAGTATGGGAAGACGCTTCCAATAAAGAAAGTTATGGTATAAAACGTCGTTATCTGCTTGGCGACCAACTTGACTCAGTTATGAACTATCCATTCCGTGAAGCTATTATAAATTTTGTAAAGGGTGGAAATGTAAAAGACCTTATCTATTCGGTAATGACAATTATTGAAAATTATCCAAAGCCTACTGTTGATGTTCTTATGAACTTTGTTTCAACTCATGACATTGAACGTGCTATAAATCGTCTTGGTGGCGAAAATTGCGATGATAAGAGCAAAGACTGGATGGCTGAAAAATATCTTAACGAACAACAATATACACATGGAAAAAATCTCCTTAAAGCTGCAATGGCATTAATGTTTTTCCTTCCTGGTGTACCAAGCATCTATTATGGCGATGAAGCAGGATTGCAAGGATACAAGGACCCATTTAACCGTCGTTGTTATCCGTGGGGCAATGAAGATAAAGAACTTATTGAATATGTTTCAGAACTCAGTCGTGTAAGAAAATCCATTCCAAATATGAAATACGGCAGAACTTATTTTACTATAAATGATAGGGAAATTGTTGACGACCGTATTATCGCTTTTACAAGACAGGGAGAAACAGATTGCATTGTTTTTGTAAACAGAAGCTGTGATGATATATCTCTGGAAAATATTCAGGAACTCATGCCACGATTTAAAGACTTCGCTCCTATGTATGGAGAATTTGAAAATAATACTGTTAAAATAAAACCTTATGGTTATACAATCATTTCTGCTAAATTTATAGATTAATTATTTTTTACAGCGGTTCTTCAATTAGAACCGTTGTTTTTGAATCAGGAATTACTGTATTTGATTATATAAAATCATTCTATATGAAAATTTCTTCAATTTACTTGCAATCCAGATAAAAGTATAGTATAATGATTATTGATATAATCGGGGATTATGGCTTTTTCAATATCCCCTAAAAAAAGGAGGAATAAAACCTTGGCAAAATCCAAAGCGATTGGCTCTAAGCAGAAGCCACTAATAACCGCAGAGGATATTATTGCGTCAAAAATTAAAGTTAAATACAAACCACTTTATTATGTTGCCGCATTTTTAATCCCTGCTCTGCTTACACTTATTGCATATGCCTTTTTTGGCATATATCCTTTTAACGACCGTTCCGTGCTTGCTCTTGACCTGAACGGACAATACATCTATTATTTTGAGGCTATACGTGATGCGTTCTGGGGTGACGGAAGTATTTTCTACAACTGGAGTCGTAACCTGTCTGGTGAATTCATGGGTATCACTGGTTACTATCTCGCAAGTCCATTTACATTAATTGTCATACTTATGCCAAGAAGCATGATTCTTGAAGCAATGATGATTATGCAGTTATGCAAGGTCGGTGCAGCTGGTTTAACATTCTGCATTTATGCACAAAAATCTAAAAATGTAAAACCATTACAATCAATTCTGTTCTCAACAATGTATGCAATGATGAGTTATGTAGCAATACAGCTTATCGACCCTATGTGGATTGATGGCCCTATATTCTTGCCACTTATCATCTTAGGCGTCGAATACCTTATAGATGACGGAAGAAAAATTAATTATATTATTCCGCTTGCAATAATGTTTGTAGCAGAATTTTATATTGGTTACATGATTGCAATTTTTGTAGCTATCTACTTTTTCTACTACCTTTTCTTTGGTACAAAAAGAAAATTCAATAGCATAGGCGAATATTTCAAAACATTTATAAGAATGGCATTATCAACAATTGTTGTTCTTATGTGTAGTATATTTATGATACTGCCTGTTTACAATGGTCTTTCAAACGGTAAATTTAATTTTTCTGAACCAGATTTCAGCTATAAAAATCTCTTTGAATTATTTGAACTTATTCCTACACTTCTTCCAAACCAATACTACTCGGTAAACGTAGATGAAGGTTCAGGAATGTATGGCAGACCTGAAATTTATTGTGGTGTACTTACTGTTACACTTCTTCCACTGTTCTTTATGAACAAAAAAGTTAAAACAAACCGTAAAATAGGTTATGGACTCCTTACAATAATAATGATTGCAAGTATGTACATTAAACCTATTAATATGCTCTGGCATGGTGGACAAGACCCTAACTGGTTACCTTACCGATATTCGTTCCTGCTTTCATTTATATTTGTTTCAATGGCGGCAGAAATATTCTCAAATCTTGACGGTTACAAGCTTTCTTTCGGAAACGTCGCCGGAACATTTGCCGGAATAGCAGTCCTTGTGGCATTCTTTAATGAACGTATGCCAAAATACAACTACAACGAAGACAAATACCAATATGTAGCAACTGTCCCATACAAGACAACTGAAACATATAACGGCGAAACTCATGAAGAATTATGGCTTGGCACACTTGCCTTTGGTGTAATGCTTGCCGCAATATATCTTATTTATCTGTATTTTTACAGTAATTCAAAAAACAAAAAAACTAAAAATATTATGACAATTGCAGTAGCTTGTGTAGTTTTCTTCGAGGCAGGATACAACGCTTATGATACTTTTAAGAAAATTAACAAGGAAGTAGCCTATTCTGATAAATCAACATATGATGAAATTTTATCAGCTCCAGATGTAGTTGATGCTATCGAAGAATATGACGACGGTTTCTATCGTTCAGAAAAAACCTTCCAGAGATGTGTAAATGATAACCTTGCTTATGGATTAAAGGGTATTTCACATTCAAGTTCAGTCATGAACGCAAAAGCTATTAACTTTGCCGATGCTCTTGGATATTTCACACAAAGCTATGAAACTCAATATAAGGGAAATAACGTTGTTGCAGATTCACTTCTGGGCATAAAGTATATCGTCGATGACCCTGAAAGAAATTCCGGCAATAATTCATTGCTTGACCCTTATTATGAAAAAGTCCTTGAAACATCTTATACAAATAACAAGGGTGAAGAAACCACTCTCGACATTTATGAAAATACAGATGCTCTTGCTATCGCATATGCTGCAAGTGAAGATATCCTTAAACTTGGTCACCTTGGTAATGACAATCAATTTAATAGTATGAATATTTTCCTTAGCACTCTTACAGGAAATACAGATTTCCAGACATCTGACAATGGTGCAATCTCCATAAATGGATTTAAGGAATATTACAAACGTCTTGAACCTGAAACTTATGAGGGTGATTCAGTATTTGATTCCAATCAGGTACGACACAGCATTTATACCCCAACTGATGCTAATGGAAATGCTGTTACAAGCAAATCACATCATGCTTATGACGCACTTCCAAATGCTGTTGACCCAGTAGTGAATTTCCATATTACTACCGAATACGATGGCCCTGTTTATATGCATATAGACAGTGATTACTATAAGGGCGTAAATATATGGGTTTCAGAAGATAAAGATGAAGATGGAAATTTCTATAATCATCAGGGATACGGAAGTTATCTTACAAACCATATAAGACCTATTGTACGTCTTGGCTCATATCCTGCCGGCACTGAACTTGAAATACGTTTCACTATAACTAAAACTGAAGGAAGTTCCATATATACAGGTTCAAATGAACACTTCATGTTTAAAGAAAACGGTGGTTTACAGCTTTATAACCTTGATTATGAGGCATTCCATGAGGATATAGAAGTCCTTAAACAAAATCAGTTTGAAATTGATACCGAAAAATCAAATGACAGATACCTTGAAGGTACTGTAAATATTAATGAAGACCAGTTATTATTTACAACTATTCCTTATGAAGATGGCTGGACAATAGAAATTGACGGTAAAAAAGCTGATGATTTAATAACTGAAATTAAAAATGAAGAAACCGGTACAATCAGTTATCAAAATGATTTCAATGCCGATACAGGTAAAGTAATTATGCTGGAATCCACCATAGGTATTAAAATGCCTGCTGGTGAACATACTGTCACATTAAAATATACTCCACCTGGATTCACATTAGGTATGTTTACACTTGTTATAGGTATAGGCATTATAATTATATTCTATTTGTATGACAGAAAAAACAATGAAATACTTATTGCTTTACAAAAAGCAAAAGAAAGAAAAAAACAAGGACTTCCTCCGGAAAACACCGATAATGATGTAAAGAAAAATAAAGTTCAGATTATAAAGTCAAAAGGTGCTATTTCAGAACAAGAACTTGTTCAGTCAAAAACTGATGATGAAACAGAAAGCTTAGAAAGTCAGAATCAGTCATCAGGCAAAAAAAATAAAAAATAACTAAAAAAATGAGTTCAGCATTATACTGGACTCATTTTTATTATAGAAATAATCAAATATAAAAAATTACTTTATATCAGCATGATGTGCCTGAAGCGATTTAACACCAAAGTGTTTGTTTTCCTTAATTGACTTAATACCTTCTGCACTTGCCTTAGCAGCTGCCATAGTGGTTATATAAGGAATACGATGTTTAATAGCAGCCTTTCTGATATAACTATCATCATGAGAACTTGTTTTACCAGCAGGAGTATTGATAATAAGCTGAATTTCACCATTAGCGATTTCATCGGCAATATTAGGTCTTCCTTCATAAATCTTGAATATCTTTTCACAAGGAATACCAGCCTCTTTAATCATCTGATAGCTTTTTCCAGTAGCTATTATACGGAAACCAAGTTCATTGAATGATTTAGCAATATCAACAAGTTCAGGCTTGTCACGGTCACAAACACTAAGAAGAACTGTTCCTGCTTCCGGCAGTCTTGTCTGTGTTGCTTCCTGAGCCTTATAATAAGCTTCTCCAAAGGAATCAGATATACCAAGTACTTCACCGGTAGAACGCATTTCCGGTCCTAAAACAGGGTCAACTTCCTGGAACATATTGAATGGGAATACAGCTTCCTTAACACCATAATGAGTAATAACTTTATCTTTCAATTCAGGAACGGGAGATGGATTGCCAGTAAGTTCAGAAGTAATGATTTGAGTTGCAATCTGAACCATATTTATACTACAAACCTTTGAAACAAGTGGAACTGTTCTTGATGCACGTGGATTAGCCTCAAGCACATAAACAGTATCGTCTTCAATAGCATATTGCATATTCATAAGACCACAAACATTCATTTCAACTGCTATTCTCTTTGTATAATCCTTAATAGTATCAATTTGCTTTTGAGAAAGATTCTTAGCAGGAAGAATACAAGCAGAGTCACCGGAATGTACACCAGCAAGTTCAATATGTTCCATAACAGCAGGTACAAAGCAATTAGTACCATCTGAAATCGCATCTGCTTCACATTCAGTAGCATGATGCAGGAATCTGTCAATAAGGATAGGTCTGTCCGGAGTTACGCCAACAGCAGCAGACATATAAACACGCATCATTTCATCATCATGAACGATTTCCATACCACGACCGCCAAGAACATATGATGGACGAACCATTACCGGATAACCAATTCTGTTAGCAATTTCAAGAGCCTCATCAACATTTACAGCCATACCGGATTGTGGCATAGGTATGCCAAGCTTATCCATCATAGCACGGAAATGGTCTCTGTCTTCAGCGAGGTCAATTGTTTCTGGAGTTGTACCAAGGATTTTAACTCCATATTTTTTGAGGTCATTTGCAAGATTAAGAGGAGTCTGTCCGCCAAACTGTGCAATGACTCCAAGAGGCTTTTCCTTTTCGTGAATACTGAGAACATCTTCAAGTGTAAGAGGTTCAAAATAGAGTTTATCGGAAGTATCATAGTCTGTTGAAACTGTTTCAGGATTACAGTTTACAATAATTGATTCAAAACCAAGTTTTTTAAGAGCAAGGGCAGCATGAACGCAACAATAGTCAAATTCGATACCCTGACCGATTCTGTTAGGACCACCACCGAGAATCATAATTTTCTTATTATTGCTTACTGGACTTGAATCTTCATCAAGATGATATGTTGAATAATAATAAGCTGCATTTTTTGTACCACTTACATGAACGCCTTCCCAAGCTTCTTTTATACCAAAGCCAATGCGTGCATTTCTGATTTCTTCTTCAGTGACTTCAAGCAGTGAACTTAAATATCTGTCTGAGAAACCATCAAGTTTAGCTTGTTTAAGAACGTCTTTTTCCGGAACATTACCCTTTAATGAAATAAGATTTTCTTCTTCCTGAACAAGTTCGAGCATTTGTTCAATGAACCAAGGTTTAATTTTTGTAAGTTCAAATATTTCATCAACGGTAGCACCTTTACGGAGAGCCTCATACATAATGAACTGTCTTTCACTTGTCGGGAAACGGAGTTGATTAAGGAGTTCTTCCTTAGACTGTTCATGGAAGTTCTTAGCAAATCCAAGACCATAGCGACCAGTTTCAAGACTTCTTATAGCTTTCTGGAAAGCCTCCTTGTAAGTTTTACCAATACTCATAACTTCGCCAACAGCTCTCATCTGAGTACCAAGTTTATCTTCTGCTCCCTTGAATTTTTCAAATGCCCATCTTGCAAATTTAATTACAACATAATCACCGTCCGGAGTATACTTATCGAGCGTACCATATTTACCACATGGGATATCTTTAAGTGTAAGACCGCATGCAAGCATTGCAGAAACAAGTGCAATCGGGAAACCAGTAGCTTTTGATGCGAGTGCAGAAGAACGTGAAGTACGTGGATTAATTTCTATAACAATAATTCTGCCTGTTTCAGGATTACGTGCAAACTGACAGTTACAACCACCAATAACTTCAATAGATTCAACTATACTATATGCTTGTCTCTGAAGTTCCTTCTGTACATCTTCAGAAATTGTGAGCATAGGAGCTGAACAGAATGAATCTCCGGTATGCACACCAATCGGGTCAATATTTTCAATAAAGCATACTGTAATTATATTATTTTCAGCATCACGTACAACTTCGAGTTCAAGTTCTTCCCAGCCGCTTACACATTCTTCGACAAGAACCTGTCCGACAAGTGATGCCTGCAAACCTCTTGCACAGACTACTTTAAGTTCATCAACGTTGTATACCATGCCACCGCCTGCACCGCCCATGGTATAAGCCGGACGGAGTACAACCGGATATTTAAGTTGTTCTGCAATTTTCACTGCTTCATCAACTGAATATGCAACTTCACTTCTTGCCATTTCAATTCCAAGCTTGTCCATAGTATGCTTAAATTCTATTCTGTCTTCACCACGTTCAATAGCATCAACCTGTACGCCGATTACTTGTACATTATACTTTGAAAGAACACCTGCTTTATCAAGTTCAGAACAGAGGTTAAGTCCGGACTGCCCACCAAGATTTGGCAAAAGAGCATCAGGGCGTTCCTTTTCAATAATCTGAGTAAGTCTTGCAACGTTAAGAGGTTCAATGTAAGTTATATCGGCAACATCGGGGTCTGTCATAATAGTAGCCGGATTAGAATTCACAAGAACGATTTCATAACCCAGATTTCTGAGAGCCTTACAAGCCTGAGTACCTGAATAGTCAAATTCACAAGCCTGACCGATAATAATAGGACCAGAACCGATAATCATAATTTTGTTGATATCCTGTCTTTTTGGCATACAATTTTCTCCCAACCCGTACATATAAATTGTACGTAATAAAATTTACCATAAGCCATGGCATTCTTACCTTATATCATACCACAAAAAAATCATAAATGCAAGATTAATTTACAAAAAAATTCACCATTCTACTGAAAGGTGAATTTTATATACAAAATTATTTTTTATAGCAATTATATATGACTTTTTATATAATCCACAACTTTTTCACGAGGTATATCAAGTGAATAAGAAAATTCATCATAGAGGATATTTTCTGCATCTCTCAGAAATCTTTCATCAACGGAATGTAATTTTTTATGTTTATTATTAAGTTCAATGTTTTTTTCATAAAGAGTTTTTATAAGACAAAAGAGTTCATTTCTGTTACCATTTTCAATAATTTTTCTGTAAGTTTCTTTTCTTTGTAAGTCATTTTCAATCCATAAAGAATTTTTTTGAGATATTGAAGCAATTAAGCTATTTATTTCTTCAGGAGAATATATTCTTTTAAGTTTATTTGTAAGTACAGAATTTGAGGTAGGCACGTAGAAAGTATTTTTTGAATTATTCACAGGTTGAAGAATATAGTATTCAACATCTTCACCACTGAAATCACGATTTTCTATGGCAGTTATCATACACACGCCGTTTGAACCATATACAACAGCATCATTTACATTATACATTTTCAGACCTCCTATAAATAAGTTCATATATAAATTATAACATATTTTTTAAAAAAATGTCATAGTTATAACTAACAAAAATATAGAATTCATTTATAG
>CAZTUV010000029.1:0-16108 GCA_964616595.1 uncultured Alistipes sp. | reverse complement strand
GAAATATTTATTAACTCATCTATTAACAAGGGTATGCTATATGATAAAATTTCATATATTTAAAAGGAGATTATATAATGAACAAGACAGTTTCTATATTAGGTTCAACAGGTTCAATCGGCACACAATCGCTGGAAGTATGTGAAAAACATAATTTTAATATAGCAGGTCTTTCTGCAAATAATAATATTGACCTTCTTGAACAACAAACCAGAAAATTTAAACCGGAGTATGTCTGTATATATAATTCCAAAAAATATTCTGCACTTAAACAACGCCTTTCAGATACTAATGTTACAGTTCTGTGTGGTATGGAAGGTCTATGTGAAATAGCTTCACTGCAACAAAATGATATCGTTCTTAACTCTGTTGTGGGAATGGTGGGACTTCTTCCAACTCTCACAGCTATAAACAGCGGAAAAGATATCGCCCTCGCAAACAAGGAAACTCTTGTTGCCGGCGGGGAAATAGTAATGTCTTATGCAAAGAAAAAAAATATAAAAATATATCCTGTTGATAGCGAACATTCAGCAATATTTCAATGCCTGCAAGGAAATAAAAGAGAACAGTTAAGCAAAATTATTCTTACTGCTTCCGGAGGCCCTTTTTTTGGCAAAAACTATAATGATTTGAAAAACGTTACAAAAAAAGATGCTTTGAATCACCCTAACTGGAGCATGGGAAACAAAATAACTATTGATTCTGCTACACTTATGAATAAAGGCCTTGAATTTATTGAGGCCAAATGGCTCTTCGACCTCACTCCGGAACAGATTGAAATTGTTGTTCATAGACAAAGTGTAGTGCATTCAGCAGTTGAATATAATGATTATTCAGTGATTGCACAGCTGGGCATACCTGATATGAAGATTCCTATACAATACGCTTTATTGTATCCGGACAGAATGAAATGTCCTACCAGACAGCTTTCACTTACTGATTATGGCTGTCTTACGTTTGAAAAACCAGACTATGAAACTTTTAAATGCTTGTCATCTGCAATCAAAGCTATTAAACTGGGGGGAGCATATCCCTGTCTTATCAACTCAGCAAATGAAGAAGCTGTAAAAGCTTTCTTAAATGATGAAATAAAATTTATAGAAATTGGCGAAATAGTATCTTCTGTTATGGATAAGTTTCAACCTGCTCAGATAACTTGTTATGATGATGTTGTAAAAGCTGACATTTCTGCACGTGAATACGTTCGTGACATAATAGAAAAACATTGAAAGGAGACTGATATTACTAATGAGTATAATTATTGCAATAATAATTTTTGGACTTATTGTTACTGTACATGAATTCGGACATTTTATCTGTGCCAAGCTAAGTAAGGTTAATGTTCTTGAGTTTTCAATCGGAATGGGCCCTAAAATTATACAAAAGCAATTTGGTGAAACCATGTATTCATTGCGATTGTTACCAGTGGGCGGTTACTGTGCCATGGAAGGTGAGGACGATGAATCAAATACTCCAAGAAGTTTCAGAAGTGCAAAGTTATGGAAACGTATGATAATACTTGTCGCAGGAGCAGGTATGAATTTTGTATTAGGTTTCATTGCAATAGTAATAATGCTTACAATGCTTGATACAGTGCCAACTACACAAATAAGCGGTTTTAGTGCCGTGCAGCTTGAAGATGGTACTCTTGAAAGACAATCCGGTAGCTATGATTCGGGATTAAGACATGATGATATCTTTTATGAAATCGATAATACAAAAATTTATAGTATGCTTGATTTGAATTATATTTTATCATCTGATTCTACAAACGTTCATGATGTAACTGTTATCCGTAATGGTGAAAAAGTTGACTTTAAAGACGTTGTTTTTCAGAATGCAAGTGGTAATACCATCGATTTTGGACTTGTTCAAGAAAAGAAAAGCCCACTTACAATTATAAAAGGCTCAGGACAAATGTTTATGTCAATGGGTCATATCGTAGAAATGTCACTTAAACAATTGGTTTCCGACAATGCCAAAAAAGAAGATATATCAGGACCGGTTGGCGTCGTTACGGTTATAAGCGAAACTACTCAGGAAAGTGAAAATATAAGAGATACAATCTTCCAATTAGTATATATGACAGCACTTATTACTATAAATATCGGTATATTTAATCTTCTGCCAATCCCAGGATTAGATGGTGGAAGACTTATATTCTGCTTTATCGAACTGATAAGGCGTAAACCTGTAAAACCTGAACATGAAGGCTATGTTCATCTTGCTGGAATGGTGTTACTTTTTGGTATAATGATTATGGCAACATATAATGATATAGTACGTTTATTATTATAAGTAGTAAGGGCAGAAAGACTGAACAGGTTTTTCTGCCTTATCTGAAACGGAGGAATTTATATGAGAAAAGTTAAACCAGTAAAAGTCGATAAATGTATTCTTGATGGAAAACACATATATATACAGTCAATGCTTAATGCACGTTCAGATGATATTGAGGGTAACGTAAATCAGGCTATTCAACTGGAAAATGCTGGTTGTGAAATTATTCGTGTGGCTATTCCGGATATGAATGCAATAAAACTTATTCCAGCTATAAAATCTGCGGTAAATATACCATTAGTTGCAGATATACATTTTGATTACAGACTCGCTATTGAATCGGCAGGAGCAGGAATTGATAAAATCAGAATCAATCCGGGAAATATAGGTGATAATGACCGGATAAAAAAAGTAGTTGATATCTGTCGTAAAAAAAGTATTCCAATAAGAATAGGAGTAAATTCCGGTTCTCTTGAAAAGGAACTACTTGCTAAATATGGCTCTCCAACACCAGAAGCTCTGGTCGAAAGTGCTATGAATCATGTGGCATTACTTGAACAATTTGATTTTGAAGATATTGTTATTTCTATAAAATCATCTGATGTAAATAAAATGATAAAATCTTATCGTCTGGTTGCAGAAAAATGTAATTATCCATTACATCTTGGAGTTACAGAAGCAGGTACTGAACGTATGGGACTTATTAAATCCGCAATAGGGATAGGCTCGCTTTTATGTGACGGAATAGGTGAAACTATTCGTGTATCACTTACTGATAACCCGATAAAGGAGATTAGTGCCGCTCAGGATATTCTGAAATCTGTTGGAAAACGTGGTGGTGTGAAATTGGTTTCATGTCCTACCTGCGGACGAACAAGAATAAATCTTGTAAAGGTCGCTAATGAAATTGAAAATGCAGTTCGCAATATGAATAAAGATATAACAGTCGCTGTAATGGGTTGCATTGTAAATGGTCCGGGAGAAGCACGTGAAGCTGATATTGGAATCGCAGGTGGCAATGGCTGTGCAGTCATTTTCAAGAAAGACGGCTCTCAGCGAAAAATTAAAGAGGAGGATATTGTCTGTGAACTTCTTTCGGAAATTAACAGGCTATAAACAATGGAAGTAAATTTATCAGAGTTTTTTAAAGAATATACAGACATTCCTGATAGTACTAAAAATGGCAGGCTTTTTCGTCTGACCCACTCAAAAAAAATGGATAAAATGACATTTTTTGCATCATTTGAAAATATCGTACATAGTGAAGATATATTTTTATTTGAAAAAAATATAGAAAACACTCTTAAAATTGACAGAGTGCGTCTTATATGTCGTTATCCTGAAAAGCTTTTTGATGTTAATTGTTGCAAAGAAATAACAACACTTCTTAAACGTGATATATCTGTTATAAATGGGTTCATGGAAGATGCTGATATCCGTCTGAATGAAAATAACCTTTTTATACAGCTGGCACATGGTGGTCGTGACATACTTGAAAAATATCATTTTTGCCAAAATTTTTCACAGATGATATATAATCAATTTGGACTTAAAATCAATGTTACATTAGATGGCATGAAAACAGTTTCGTCTGAAGAATACAACGAAATGATGGAAAAACTTTCAGCTGAACTTCCGGATTATAACAAACAACTTATTCAGGAAGTTCCACCAGAAAAACCAGAAATAATTATTCCGGATAAACCCATAGATGCTGATTCTCTTGACACTGAATTTGATGCTGAATCAGCTGAAATAATATTCGGCAAATCTATCCGTGAAAGTCCTGTTCCTATCAGTGAAGTTATACAGTCATTGGGTATTAAGTCCGTTATTATCGGAGATGTTTTTGCACTGGAATTTAAGGAACTTCGCAATGAAAAGACTATCGTTACATTTGATATAACCGATTACAGTGGTTCTCTGAAAGTGAAAATCTTTGCTAAAACTGAAGAAATAGATAAAATGAATCTTAATTCCATTAAAAAAGGAAACACTATAATTGTACATGGTATCGTTGATTTTGACAATTTCGCCCATGATATAGTTATAAAGCCAGACTCAATAATTAAAGTGAAGAGAATCCCTAAAAAAGATAATGCTCCAAACAAACGTGTTGAACTTCATTGCCATACGAATATGTCATCTATGGACGCTGTTACTGATGCCGTTACGCTTATAAAAAGAGCATCTGAATGGGGGCATCAGGCAATGGCTATTACTGACCATGGAACAGTACAGGCATTTCCTGATTGTATGTATAATATGCCCGATAATTTTAAGGTTATTTATGGTTGTGAAGCATATGTTGTAAATGATATCGACAAACCTTCTATTTTGAATAAACCTGATGACAGAAGTGTAAATGATGAAATAATAATATTCGATGTCGAAACAACCGGACTTAATTTCTCTACTGACAGACTTACCGAAATAGGTGCTGTAAAACTTAAAAATATGCAAGTGATTGATACTTTTAATACAAAGGTTAATCCTATGAAACATATTCCGGAAAAAATTACAGAACTTACCGGAATATCCGACGAAGATGTAAAGAATGCTCCGCCGGAAAAAGATGCTATACAGAAATTTATGGAGTTTTGTGGAGAAAATCCGGTACTTGTCGCACATAATGCAAACTTTGACACTACATTTATAAATAAAGCATGCAACCGTAATGATATGACATTTGAGTATAATTATATCGATACACTTGTATTATGTCAGACTATGCTGCCGGATATGGGACACTATAAATTAAATCAGGTTGCAAAAAAACTTAAACTTGGAAAGTTTGAACACCATAGAGCCTCTGATGATGCGTTCATGCTGGCTAAGATATATATTGAACTTGTCAACAGACTCATAAATGAAAAAAATATAACCACTTTAAATGATATTAACATTGAAGCCGGCGAAATAGATATAAAAAAATTAAGAGCATATCATCAGATTATACTCGTAAGAAATCAAGCGGGTCTTAAAAATTTATATAAACTTGTTTCTTATAGTAACCTTGACTACTTTTATAAAAAACCTCTTATGCCTAAATCTGTATTACAGGAACATCGTGAAGGTCTCATATTCGGAAGTGCATGTGAAGCAGGTGAACTGTTTCAGGCAATGCTGAATAATAAGTCAGATGATGAAATAGAAAAACTGGCTAAGTTTTATGATTATCTTGAAATACAACCAACTTGTAACAATGAATTTATGATACGTGAGGGGACAGTTGAAAATGTTCAGGACCTCCAGAACTATACACATAGGATAATTGACCTCGGAGAAAAACTTAATATCCCTGTATGTGCTACTTGCGATGTACATTTTATTGACCCCAAAGACGCTATATATAGAAAAATTATCCTTACAACTATGGGATTCAAGGATATTGAAAATCAAGCACCACTATATTTCCGTACAACTGATGAAATGCTTGACGAATTTGATTTTCTTGGTAGGGAAAAAGCAGAAGAAGTCGTTATTACAAATACAAATATGATTGCAGATATGATTGAAGTTGTACGACCTATCCCTAAAGGAACATTTACACCTACAATCGATGGGGCAGAAGAAGAACTCAAAAAAATTACTCACGATAAAGCATATGAAATTTATGGGAATCCATTACCAGAAATTGTTGAGAAACGTCTTGACAGGGAACTCTCTTCAATTATTAAACATGGATTTTCAGTACTATATATAATCGCTCAGAAACTTGTATGGAATTCTGTTGAAAATGGATATTTAGTTGGTTCAAGAGGCTCTGTCGGTTCATCGTTTGTAGCCTCTATGGCAGGAATATCAGAAGTTAATCCATTACCACCACACTATATTTGTCCAAAATGCAAACATAGCGAATTTATCCAAGATGGTACATATGGTTCAGGATTCGACCTTCCACCAAAAAAATGTCCTGACTGTAACGTCGAAATGATACGTGACGGTCATGATATTCCATTTGAAACATTTTTAGGTTTCGATGGAGACAAAGCCCCTGATATAGACCTTAATTTCTCGGGGGAATACCAATCCAATGCACATAGATATACAGAACAACTTTTTGGAAAGTCAAACGTCTTTAAAGCAGGCACTATCTCAGCAGTTGCAGATAAGACAGCTTATGGATATGTAAAGAAATATTGTGAAGAAAATAATATAACTTTAAATAATTCAGAAATGACACGTCTTGCAATTGGCTGTACCGGAATAAAAAGAACTACTGGTCAACACCCTGGCGGAATGGTTGTTGTGCCATCTGACTATGAAGTTTATGATTTTACTCCTGTGCAACACCCAGCCGATTCAACTGACTCGGAAGTTATAACAACACACTTTGATTTTAATTCATTACATGATACAATCCTCAAACTCGATGAACTGGGGCATGTTGTTCCTACTCTCTACAAACATCTTGAAGATATTACTAACATAAAAATAAAAGATGTTCCGACTTCCGACCCTAATGTTATAAAAATGTGTACAGATTGCAGCGTGTTAAATGTAACTCCTGAAGAAATCTATTGTAAAACCGGAAGCCTCGGTATACCAGAAATGGGAACTAATTTTACAATACAAATGCTCATTGATGCACAACCAACTAAATTCAGTGATTTTCTTCAGATTTCAGGTTTATCACATGGTACAGATGTATGGCTTGGAAACGCTAAAGACCTTATCGATAAAAAAATATGTACTATTTCAGATGTTATAGGAACTCGTGACAGCATAATGACATATCTTCTTTATAAAGGCGTTGAACCTAAAAGTGCATTTCAGATTATGGAATGGACTCGTAAAGGTAAAGCATCAAAAAACTTTACACCAGAAATTATTCAAATGCTTAAAGAACACAATGTTCCGGAATGGTATATAGAAAGTTGTCTGAAAATTAAATATATGTTCCCGAAAGCTCATGCGGCAGCCTATGTTATTGCAGCAATCAAACTTGGTTGGTTTAAGCTCTACAAACCATTGGAATACTATTCAACATACTTTTCAGTAAGGGGAGAAGATTTCGATGCTGAACTGGCAGTTAATGGTAAAGAAGCAGTGCGTAATCGTATAGAAGAACTTCGTAAGCTCGGAAACAATCGTTCAAAAAAAGAGAGCGATTTATATGATATTTTGCTCATAACAAACGAAATGCTGACAAGAGGTTATGAATTCCTGCCAATAAGCATTTCAAAATCTCATGCTACTGATTATCTTATTGAAAACGGAAAACTCAGAATACCATTTTCTGCAATGAATGGAGTTGGCGCTACTGCTGCTTTTGGAATCTATGAAACAGCACAATCCGGAGGATTTATTTCAATAGATGAATTTCAGCAAATGAGCGGTGCGTCAAAAACAACAATAGATATGTTGAAAAGTATAGGTGCTTTTGGTGATTTACCCGAATCTGCACAATTATCATTCTTTTGACTTGACTTTATTTTATTAGTGTGTTATCATATTATCATGTTAACACGCTAAAGTGAATGGAGGACTATTTAAATGAAAAATTATGACCTTATTACTCCAGAAGGTACTAAAGATTACCTTTTTGATGAAAGCATTGTAATCCGTAATGTCGAAAATACTCTCGTTGAACTTTTTAAAAATTGCGGATATAGCGAAATAATTACTCCTGGACTTGAATTCTATGATGTATTTAATCTTAATTCAAGGTATTTTCCACAGGAAAACTTGTACAAACTTACCGACAGCAAGGGCAGACTTATTGTTGTAAGACCAGATATAACAATTCCTATTGCCCGTGTGGTTGCAACACGTCTCAGAGATGCAATGCTCCCTCTTAAACTCTTCTATAATCAAACCGTATATCGTACAGAACCTGCTCTTAAAGGCAGAAGCGATGAAATTGTACAGACTGGTATAGAATTAATCGGCTCTCAACTGAAAATGGCAGACATTGAAGTTATTTCCACTGCTGTTACTGCCTTAAAATCATTCGGAATGGAATTCTCACTTGAAATTGGTAACATAGGTATATTTAAACAACTTGTAAATAAACTGGAAGTTACTGATATTGTTAAGGAAAAAATACGTTGCCTTATCGAAACTAAAAATTTTCCTGCTCTTAACGATTTGCTCGACTCTCTCGGCAACAATAATATTATTTATGCTCTTAAAAAATTACCTGCACTTTTCGGTGGAGAAGAAGTCTTTGAAAAGGCAGAGGAAATAATGCCAGATGAAAATATTAAAAAGATTCTTGTTGAATTAAGAGAAATTTATCATGACGTTTCAAAACTCTGCGGAAAAGACGGTTCGATAACTGTCGACTTGGGTCTTGTAAATGAAACTGATTACTATACCGGACTTATAATTAAAGGCTATTTACAAGGCTATGGTGATGAAGTACTCTCAGGCGGACGTTATGACAAGCTTATATCAGAATTTGGCTATGATGTGCCTGCAATAGGATTTGCAGTAAATGTAAATGCTGTTGCAAAACTTATAGAAAAAAATGGCATAATTCCGGCAATGCCAAGAATTGATGCAATTGTATATGCTGAAGAAGGATTTGAAGTCAATGCAGTTAAAGAAGCTCAGAATCTCAGAGAGCAGGGACTTACAGTCGAAATCGCTCTTTTTGACGACCTTGAAACAGTAAGAAACTATGCTATTGAAAGAAAAATCCCCAGAGTTATCGTAATCAACAGCGAGGAGGAAGAATGATGAATAAACCTATACGAATTGCCCTTACAAAAGGCAGACTTGAAAAAGATACTATCGGACTCTTTGAAAAACTTGGCTTTGACTGCACAGCAGTTCACGAAAAAGGTAGAAAACTCATTCTTCCTATTCCGGACGCAAATATAGAAGTGGTACTTGCAAAAGCTAATGATGTCATAACATATGTGGAACATGGTGTTTGTGATATGGGAGTTGTCGGAAAAGACACTATCATGGAAATGAAAGGAAAATTCTTTGAACTTGTAGATTTAGGATTTGGCAGATGTAAATTCGCTCTTGCTACTAAAAAAGGCTACGACTTTTATAGTGGTTATGGAGTAAAAACTATTGCAACAAAATATCCTAATGTTTCAAGGAGCTTTTTTGAAAAAAAGGGAATGGATACCGAAATTATAAAAATCGAGGGTTCTGTGGAACTCGCTCCACTTCTTGAACTTGCCGATGGTATCGTTGATATCGTTGAAACAGGTACTACCCTTAAGGAAAATGGTCTGGAAGTAATTGAAGATGTTGCTCCTATATCTGCACGCCTTATTGCTAATACAGTAAGCCTTAAACTTAGAAAAAACGAAATAGATAAGCTTATTTCACTCATAGAGGAGGTTTTATAAAATGAAGAAGATTTTTGCAAACGGTATTGATGAAGTCGCTTTCCTTAAGGAACTTAACAGACGTGCCGGTGAAACAAACAAAGAAGTTACTGAAACTGTTTCTTCAATTATAGATGATGTTAAAAATAATGGCGATGTCGCTATAAAAAATTATACACTGAAATTCGATGGCAGTCTGCCACAATATTATGAAGTTCCCAGAGAAGTGATAAACGATGCTCTTACAGATGCAGACCCTGAATTTGTAAATGCACTTCTTGACGCTCAGGAAAATATAGCAGATTTCCATAAAAGACAGGTTGAACAAGGTTTCATAAATGCCAAAGAAAACGGAGTTATTCTTGGACAGAGAATAAGAGGTCTTGAAAGAGTCGGATTATATGTTCCAGGAGGTACAGCTGCATATCCGTCAAGTGTACTTATGAATGCAATTCCGGCAAAAATAGCAGGAGTAAAAGAACTTATCATGGTAACACCTCCTCTTAAAGATGGAACACCTAATAAGGATATTCTGATAGCTGCTGCTATATGCGGAGTAGACAGAATATTCCTTGCAGGAGGAGCACAGGCAATTGCAGGTCTCGCTTATGGAACAGAAACAATTCCTAAGTGTGATAAGATTGTAGGCCCTGGAAATATTTTCGTTGCAACTGCTAAAAAACTTCTTTATGGCGTTGTTGATATTGATATGATTGCAGGTCCAAGCGAAATTCTTGTTCTGGCAGATGAAACGGCAAATCCTAAGTTTGCAGCTGCTGACCTCATGTCACAAGCCGAACACGATAAACTCGCATCTGCAATTATGGTCACAACAAGCGAAAAACTTGCAGATGAAACTATTTCAGAAATCAACCGTCAGAAAGAATACCTTTCCAGAAAAGAAATAATAGAAAAGTCACTTGAAGACTATGGAGCAATAATTATTACAGATAGCCGTGAAAAAGCAGTTTCACTTGCTAATGAAATCGCTCCTGAACACCTTGAAGTACTTATGGATAACCCTATGGAACTTCTTGGAAGTCTTGATAATGCTGGTTCCGTATTCCTTGGACACTATGCATCAGAACCTCTTGGTGATTATTTTGCAGGACCAAACCACGTTCTTCCTACAAGTGGTACAGCAAGGTTTTTCTCACCACTTGGAGTGGCAAGTTTTACAAAGCGTTCAAGTTATATTTATTATACCAGAGAAGCACTTGGCGAGGCAAAAGATGATATAGTTCTTATTGCTGAAAAAGAAGGTCTTACCGCACACGCAAACGCTATAAAAGTACGCTTTGAATAAACTGAAAGGCAGTGTTTTAAGATGATAAACAAATGGGAAAATAACGTTCGCCGAGTTGTACCATATATTCCCGGCGAACAGCCCAAAGATACCAATATTATAAAGCTTAATACGAACGAAAATCCATATCCACCTGCTCCGAAAGTAAGGGAAATTCTTGATAACTATGATGTTTCAGCAATGCGACTCTATCCGAATCCAGATTCTGAAATTCTTGTCAATGCTCTTGCCGAACGTTATAAATTAAACCCAAATCAAATTTTTGTAGGCGTTGGTTCTGATGATGTTATATCAATGGCTTTTATGACATTTTTCAATTCTGATAAACCCATATTATTTCCAGACGTTACATATTCTTTCTATGATGTATGGGCAGATGTTTACAGAATACCATATAAAACTTGTCCGTTGCGTGAAGATTTTACAATAAACCCCGATGATTATAAAAATGAAAATGGTGGTATTATTTTTCCTAATCCAAATGCTCCTACGGGCGTTCTTGAAAGTATTGATGTTATTGAAGATATAATCAAAGCTAATCCGGATTCAGTTGTTATGATTGATGAAGCATATATAGATTTTGGTGGAAAAAGCTGTCTGCCACTTATTGAAAAATATGATAATCTGCTTGTTATACAAACCTTTTCCAAATCACGTTCAATGGCTGGTATGCGTATAGGATTTGCAATGGGCAATGAAAAACTCATTAAATATATGAATGATGTTAAGTTTTCCATAAACTCATATACTATGAACAGTGTAACACAAATATGTGGTGCTGAAACCGTACGTGATGAAAAATATTTTCAGGAAACTGTTGATAAAATTATAAAAACCCGTGAATACTCTAAAAAAAAGCTTGCTGAACTTGGATTTACTTTTACAGATTCAATGAGTAATTTTATTTTTGCAAGTCACAAGTCCAAAGATGCAGGATATATTTTTGAAGAACTTAAAAAACGTAAGATTTTTATTCGTTACTGGAACAAACCACGTATTAATAATTATATGCGTATTACAATTGGTACTGATGAAGAAATGAATTCTTTATTCAATGCATTGGAGGAAATTCTCAAATGAATGATTTTTTAAGAAAGGGAAGTGTCACACGTACTACCAGGGAAACTGATATAAATATTTCAGTCGTTCTTGACAACAAAGGAATTGCAGATATTTCTACAGGAATAGGTTTTTTTGACCATATGCTCACGGCACTTTCCGTACATAGCGGTATCAGTATGACAGTTAAAGTGAAAGGCGATCTGTATGTAGATTGTCATCACACAATAGAAGATACCGGTATAGTACTTGGACAGGCACTTGGACAGGCACTGGGCAACAAATCCGGAATAGTTCGTTATGGTACATCATATATCCCTATGGACGAATCTCTCGCTATGGCAAGTCTCGATTTGAGCAACAGACCATTTCTGGTATTCAATTGTGATTTTACCAATCAGTCCTGTGGAGAATATGACCTTTGTATGACTGAAGAATTTTTCCGTGCATTTGCCTTTAATTCCGGAACTACTTTGCATATTAATTTGCTTTATGGCAGCAACGACCATCACAAAGCAGAAGCAATTTATAAAGCTGTTGCCCATGCTCTTAAAACTGCTATAAGTTTTAATTCGGACGGTACTATACTTTCAACAAAGGGGATATTATAAATGATAGCAATAGTTGATTATGGAGCAGGTAATATTTTTAGTGTAAAAAACGCCCTTGATTATCTTGGTCTTGCAAACTGTCTTACATCTGATAAGGAACTTATTAAATCAGCAGATAAAATAATACTTCCCGGAGTAGGTGCGTTTCCGTCTGCAATGAAAATGCTTGAAAATTCCGGACTTGTTGAAACTATCAAATCAGAAGCAACTAAAAAACCATTTTTGGGAATTTGTCTGGGTATGCAACTCATTTTTGAAAAAGGTTACGAATTTGAAGAATGTAACGGTCTTGGACTCATAAAAGGCTCTGTTCGCAAAATGGAAAGTAAAGATTTAATTATACCTCATATGGGCTGGAATAAACTCGAAGTCCTTAATGATTGCAGATTGCTTGACGGACTAAGTGATAGCGAATATGTATATTTTGTACATTCATATAAAGCAGAATGTAATGACAAAAATATTTCTGCATACTGTGAGTATGGTGGGAAAGTTCCTGCACTCGTTCATGACGGAAAATATGTCTATGGGGCTCAGTTTCACCCAGAAAAGAGCGGAGAAACCGGCTTGAAAATACTTAAAAATTTCGGAGGGCTGATATGATTATTTTACCTGCAATTGATATTAAGGACGGCAATTGTGTAAGACTTTTCAAAGGCGACTTTTCAACCGTCGAAAAAGTAGCATCTGATTACCTTGAAACCGCTAAAAACTTTGAAAATGCCGGTGCAGAATGGATTCATATGGTTGACCTTGACGGTGCAAAAGAGGGAAAACCTGTAAATACAAAAATTTATACCGATGTAGCAGAAAAAACTAATCTTAAGGTCGAACTCGGCGGAGGTATCAGAAATCTTGAAACTATTCAGGAATATTTGAATATGGGTATTTCAAGAGTAATACTCGGTTCTGTTGCACTTAAAAATCCAAAACTTGTAAGAGATGCCGTTGAGAAATTCGGAAATGAAAAAATAGTTGTCGGAATAGATGCAATGAATGGTATGGTGGCAACTGAAGGCTGGCTTGAAACTTCTGATGTAAACTATATCGACCTTGCAAATCAAATGATAAAATCAGGTGTAAAATATTTCATATTCACCGATATTTCAAAAGACGGTACTCTTTCAGGAGTGAACAAGGAACAATTACAGGCATTAGCAGACGGTACTCAGAACTGTAATATCATTGCAAGTGGAGGAGTTCATACAATGGACGATATAACGGCTTGCAAGAAAATGGGACTCTATGGTACTATATGTGGAAAATCTATCTATAAAGGTACTCTTAATCTGAAAGAAGCTATTGAATATGCAAACATATTTTAAGATATCAGAACAAAATATGATATCACATGGCATTGCAAATGGACATGAATATATTGTTTATTGTTTAAATAAGAGCGTAAATGTAAATACTTATTTTCAATTATTAATGGAATATATCAGTGTTGTGCATACTATGACAGAAAATTATGCAATACTATTGAAGAGTTTCACAATATGAGTCAGAAAGAAATAGAAAGTCAGGCATATGGTTCTTGGATGGACGGTGCAAGATGAGGAACATGACAAGAATAAATCCTGAAGGTGATATTGAATGGTATGGCGTTGATAAAAAAGGCAATATAGCTGTTTTTTGTAGTGCAGGCAGAGCAACTGTACCGGAATCTGTACTTTCTGATGAAGAAAAATATGAGAAACTCATAAATCTATTTGGGAAATTACCTTGTATTTCAGATACATATATATGTTTCAAGCCTTGCAAAAAGAATTATTTACCTGTAAAAGTTGCCAAAGATTTTTCTGAAAAAGGTATATATTATTATGATTCCGATGATAATTCAAAATCCGAAAAAGGAATATGTGTTTTAAAAGAATATTATACTATTCGTTCAAAACCATTATCACCAATTAAATATTCAGATTTGCCAATTGCAATGAGAATATTATTAAAAGATAACTTTTTAGATATAGACGATTTTGAAAATAAATCCATAATTAAAATAGGAGGCTAAAAATGCTTGCAAAAAGAATAATTCCATGCCTTGATGTGAGAAACGGCAAGGTTGTAAAAGGAGTTAATTTTGAGGGAATACGTGATGTAGGTGACCCTGTTGAATGTGCTGAAGAATACAATAAGCAGGGTGCTGATGAAATAGTATTCTATGATATCACTGCATCTTTTGAGGGCAGGGGAGTATTCCTTGACGTTGTAAGAGAAACTGCTAAAAAAGTCTTTGTCCCACTTACTGTCGGCGGAGGTATAAAAACTGTCGATGATATCCGTGAAACTTTAAGAGCAGGTGCTGATAAAGTTTCAGTAAATTCACAGGCTGTAAAAAATCCTCAGCTCATAAAAGACGGTGCGGACATTTTTGGAAGTCAATGTATATGTGTCGGAATTGATGCAAAAAAAATAGCTGACCACAAATGGACAGTATACATAAATGGTGGACGTATTGACATGGGCATTGACCTAATAGACTGGGTTCATCAGATTGAAAAGTTGGGAGCAGGCGAAATTTGTCTCAATTCCATAGACGCAGACGGAACTAAAGAGGGTTTTGATATTGAAATGCTTAAAGCTGTTTGTGATAATTGCAGTATACCAGTAATCGCAAGTGGAGGAGCAGGAAAAATAAATGATTTTGCTGAGGTCTTTGAAAAAACAGGAGCAACAGCGGCACTTGCGGCATCACTTTTTCATTTCAAAGAACTTACAGTTCAGCAGGTAAAAGATTATTGTCGTAATAAAGGAATTATTGTGAGATAAACTAAGGAGTACGTAATGATAAAAATCGATTTGAATGACCTTGATAAATTTTTCGTCAAGGGAGAACTTATTCCAGCAATATGCTATGAGGTTAACACTAAAACAGTTCTTATGCTTGCATACATGAATAAGGAAAGCCTTAAAAGAACTCTTGAAACTGGATATACATGGTTCTGGAGCCGTTCACGTCAGGAATACTGGAACAAGGGAGCAACTTCAGGACATTTACAGAAAGTAGTTTCCATTTATGGCGACTGTGATAATGATACGCTTTTGGTTAATGTTGAACAAACCGGTGTAGCTTGCCATACAGGAAGTTATAGCTGTTTCTTTAATGAAATATATAATGAGGAGAATTGAAAATGACTGTTTATGAAGAAATTTTTGAAGTAATTAAGGAAAGAAAAAAACAATATGAAAACGGCACTTCTGCTGAAAATTCATATACCTGTTATCTTTTTGACAAAGGTGTTGACAAAATCTGCAAAAAGGTCGGGGAAGAAGCAACCGAAACTGTAATCGCTGCCAAAAATGGTGATAATGATGAATTAATGAACGAAATCAACGATTTGTTATATCATGTAATGGTGCTTTGTGCAAATCAGGGACTTGAATGGTCAGACGTTGAAAAGGTTCTTGATGAGAGAAACGAAAAAATAGGCAATCTCAAAAAATTTCATCAGGTAGATAAAAATTCATAAAAATAAAGAGCAGGCATAATAACCTGCTCACAGCCTGTCCAAAAACCCCGATATCAGATTTGACATCGGGGTTAAAAATTTAGT
>CAZTUV010000028.1:0-16616 GCA_964616595.1 uncultured Alistipes sp. | reverse complement strand
GAAGTATAATATTTTTCAAATTAAAATAATATGTATTTTCGTAGCTTTTTTTCGTGCTGAAAGATTCTGAAATCATTTTAATGCCAATAATTCCAAGTAAAGTAAAAGCTATCCAGTGGTCGTAAGCAGATGCGATTCCATAAAATCGGTTTCCGAAAAAATAACCTAATAAAGGCATAATCGCCTGAAATGTCCCAAAAAATAAAGCTGTACATAATGCACCTGCGTAGTTTATTTTTTTCATTTTGATTCCTTCACATACAGATGCCGAGAAAGCGTCCATTGCCAGACCTATTGAAAGTAAAATCAATTCGATATTATTCATAAAAAAACCTCTCTGTAATAATTATTATAATTTATATTACAGAGAGATTAAATATATTACAAGATGTATTCCATAATATAGTCGTCCATAACAAAATTGTTTCCAATATCGGTTATAACTGAATCAATGATTTTGAATCCTGTTTTTTTATAGACTTCAATAGCATGGGTATTGTATTTATTTACTGTAAGGTATACTGATTTTTTATTATTCTTCTTTGCTTCACTGAAAACTTTTTTAATCATTAGTGAGGCGATACCTTTTCCACGCATATCACTAAGAAGATAAAGTTTACTGAGAAAAAGACGATTGTTATTTTCGGGCTTTAAAGCGATATAGCCACATAAACTGCCATTATTTCTAACTGCGAGATAATAATAGCCTTGGAATTGTACTTGATTTTTCATTGCATTATATGACTGGAATTTTTCCACCATATAATCTATTTGTTCATTTGAAAGAATCGCAGGGAAGAATTCATGCCATATTTTATTGGCGAGTTCTGATATTTCGTATAATTCCGTATCAGTAATTGCTTTTTCGATAGAAATCATTCTTCCGCAGGCATTTCCCAGTTATGGTAAACATTTTGAACATCGTCATTATCTTCGAGATGTTCAAGAAGAAGGTTCATTTTCTTGATATGTTCTTCGTCGGTAAGGGTAGTGTACGTTGCCGGAATCTGTTCAACTTCAGCAGAAATTACATTATAGCCTTTTTCTGTAAGACCTTCACGGAGAGCATGAACATTTTCCGGAGTACATTCAATTTCAATAGTTTCTTCGTTTACATCGAAATCATCGCCACCACATTCAAAGACATCGTCCATTACTTTGTCTTCATCAAAGCCGGTGTTTTCGAGTATAACGATACCTTTCTTAGAAAACATGAATGATACACAACCTATTGTACCAAGGTTTCCGCCGAATTTGTCAAAGTAATGACGGATATCGCCAGCGGTTCTGTTTTTGTTATCGGTGAGGCACTCAACGATTACAGCAACGCCATTAGGGCCGTAACCTTCATAAACCATATTTTCGTAATTATTTTTATCTTCACCACCAGCGGCTTTTTTTATAACACGTTCTATATTATCGTTTGGAACGTTATTAGCTTTAGCCTTAGCGATAAGGTCACGGAGTTTGCTGTTATTGTTAGGGTCTGGGCCGCCTTCTCTTACAACAACAGTAATTTCACGTCCGATTTTTGTGAATATTTTACCTTTTACAGCGTCAGTAGCTTCTTTTTTACGTTTAATATTATTCCATTTTGAATGACCTGACATTTTTAAAAGCTCCTTTTTATAGAATTATTCAGTTGTATAATAATAGTCAGCGTCAGAACCTTTTTCAATTCTACGCATTTCCTTATGTTTATCGTCAAGATAATCAACAACTGCGACAATCATTGCACCCATTGCAAACCCTATGAAAAAGCTTGCATTTAAACTTTTTTTGATGTTATTGTGTTTGGATTGGGTTTTTTTAGAAGAATTCTTTTTAACGGATTTGTTTTTTGTTGGTTTAACTGAAGTCTTTTTCATAAATAAATCATCTCCTGAGATTAAAATTCCGGCAGAACGTCTTTGATAATTACATTATTAAATAAATAGGTGATTCGATTGTTCTGTCCGGTAAGAAAGAGATAACCAAAAAGGCACTCTAAAGCAGTGGCACGTCTGTAATCAACGGCATTAGTATGTTTGGGAACAGTATTTCCGGTGGAATTTCTTCCACGTTTTAAAACTGCGAGTTCCTTTTCGGTAAGATTTTCTGAAAGAATATCATATAGTGATGATTGGAATTCGGCACAAACCAGTTTGATTTTAGCGGAGTGAAGTTTAGAAACAGGCATATTTGCTTTAAATAACAGAAACTCTCTTATTAAAGTATCATATACACTGTCACCAAGAAACGCCAGTGCAAGCGGACTATACTGACTTGCTTCACGTTCCGACATAGGGGTATTAGTAAATGAAATCAAATTCAAATCCCTCTATATTGACGGTATCGCCTTCCTGAACGCCCATATTTTCGAGTTCAGCAATAATACCGCTGTTAATGAGAACTCTCTGGAAATACTGTAATGATGAATAATCATCAGGGTCAACAGTACGCATAATAGGTTGAATCCATTTAGCATCAACATAATATATACCATCTTCAATAGTTATTTCAAACTTTTTGCCATTACCTGCCATTTCGTCAAGTTCAGCTTGAGGGACAGGTTCAGGTTCGTATTCTTTTATAGGGGGGAGAGTATCAAGGACTTCAGCGATTTTTTTAACTAATTCGGAAGTACCTTTTGTAGTACCGGCAGAAATACAGAAGAATGGTAAGCCTTTGTTCTCGATATATTTTTTAAAAGTTTCTATTTGTTCTGCTGTTGCCATATCGGACTTATTGCCGGCAACTATTTGTGGGCGTTCTGCCAGTTCTGCATTAAATTTAGCAAGTTCTGCATTAATAACTTCAAAATCTTCACAAGGATTACGGCCTTCAATTCCCGATATATCCACCACATGAACAATTAAACGACATCTTTCTACATGTCTTAAAAATTCGTGGCCTAAACCAACTCCATCGCCAGCACCTTCAATAAGGCCTGGGATATCAGCCATAACAAAAGATTTTTCTTCACTTGTTCGTACAACTCCAAGAACTGGGGTAAGTGTTGTGAAATGATAATTTGCAATTTTAGGTTTTGCAGCACTTACAACGGAAATCAATGTTGATTTGCCGACATTTGGGTAGCCAACAAGTCCGACATCAGCAAGTAATTTGAGTTCAAGAGTAACTTCAAATTCTTCACCCATAAAACCGGGCTTTGCAAATCTTGGTATTTGACGTGTAGAAGTTGCAAAGTGTACATTTCCCTTACCACCTGCACCGCCTTTTGCAAGGACTTTAGGTTCATCAGATGACATATCAGCCATAATTCTGCCTGTTTCCGCATCACGAATAATAGTACCTCTTGGAACTTTTATAATAAGTGGTTCAGCACTTTTTCCGGTGCAGTTTCTGGAAGAACCATTTTGTCCACGTTCAGCGATATATTTTCTTTTATATCTGAAGTCAATAAGTGTTGAAAAGTTATCATCAACTTGAAATATAACATCACCGCCACGACCGCCGTCACCGCCATCAGGGCCACCGGACGCAACATATTTTTCACGATGGAATGATACTGCACCGTCACCGCCATCACCGGCTTTTATTTTAATTCTCGCCTTATCAACGAACATTTTATACCTCCGGATTTCTCTAAAGAAAAATCCCAAGCGTACTGCTCGGGATTAATTTTACTTACTGTTCTGCGTAAACAGAAACCTTCTTACGGTCACGACCATAACGCTCGAATTTTACTTTACCGCTTACAGTAGCGAATAATGTATCATCAGAACCAATGCCAACGCCTTCACCTGGGTGAATGTGTGTACCTCTCTGACGAACGATAATGTTACCAGCCTTTACGAACTGACCATCTGCTCTCTTGACACCAAGTCTTTTTGACTCGGAATCACGACCGTTCTTTGTAGAACCAACACCCTTTTTATGAGCGAAAAATTGCATACTAATCTTAAACATACTTACACCTCCGAAATAGTGATATTAATAGTTTTGGGAAATTCTTCAAGGATTGCACAAAAATGATTTTTCAATGTATCAAGAATTTTTGATGATGTAACAGTAGAATGTTTAACTATACATTTAATTGAATTTTCGTTTACTGTAACAAGTGGAGAAAGATTCAATTCATCAAGAATATTTACTGTCAGCTGAACTGCTGATGAAACAGACGCACATACAATATCCGAACCTGCCTCTGCGTATCCTGAATGACCACTAAAACTGAATCCTGTTAGAAATCCCTTTGACTTGAAGAAATTTGCTGAAATCATGATTAAGCCTTGATAGCTTCAATCTTAACCTGAGTGTAAGGCTGTCTGTGACCCTGTTTTTTCTTTTCGCCTTTCTTAGGCTTATAAGTGAAAACGGTAATTTTCTTAGCCTTGCCATTTTTGATAACCTTAGCTTCGACAGTAGCACCGTCAACATAAGGAGCACCAATTTTTATACCATCATCTGCTCCAAGAGCTACAACCTTATCAAAAGTAACTGTTTCTTCAGCTTCAACAGCAAGCTTTTCGATAAAGAGAACATCTCCCTCATTAACCTGATACTGTTTACCGCCGGTTTCGATAACTGCGTACATATTACGCACCTGCCTTTTCAATAAACTCGCTGTCACGGGCGTTGGATACCAACTTGAAAATACCCGTTTACAAGCGGTAATTTCATTATATCATAAAAAAAACAGCTTGTCAATAGTTTTTTGCAATTTTTTCATATTTTAAAATTGGTAAATAAATTGTGAATTAATATTGTAAATGATTTTTTATTGTTTGTCTAAAATGATTTTTATTTTGCTTGACAAAATTTATGCATTGTGATATAATAATTCCACCGATTATTTAATGGTTATTTTTATTTCAGGAGGAATGGATATGAAAATAGAAACACAATGTCTGCATGAGGGATATACCCCTAAAAATGGTGAACCAAGAGTAGTTCCTATTGTGCAGAGTACAACATATGTGTACGATTCAACAGAAGAAGTAGCAGCTGTATTTGATGACCCTACAAAAAGCCTTATTTATTCACGCTTTGAAAATCCAACTACTATGGCTATTGAGGAAAAAATTTCAAAGCTTGAGGGTGGTATCGGAGCAATGTGTACAAGTTCCGGTCAGGCAGCTACCTTACTGGCTATACTTAATATATGTAAGGCTGGCGACAGTATTGTAAGTACACCCGAAATCTATGGTGGTACTATTAATCTGTTCTCCTATACTCTTAAAAAACTTGGAATAGAATGCATATATATCGACCCTAATGCAAGTGAAGAGGAAATATCAAAGTCTTTCAAGAAAAATACTAAGGCTGTTTTTGGCGAAACTATCGCTAACCCTGCTCTTACAGTCCTTGACATAGAAAAAATGGCACGCATTGCACATTCTCACAATGTACCACTTATTGTTGATAATACTTTTGCTACACCTATACTTTGCAGACCGTTTGAATTTGGTGCAGATATAGTTATTCATTCAACAAGTAAATACATGGACGGTCATGCAGTTCAGACTGGTGGCGTAATAGTTGACAGTGGTAAATTTGACTGGGCAAACGGCAATTTCCCTGAATTTGTAGAACCTGATGAGTCATATCATGGTATTTCTTATGTTAAGACTTACGGCAAAGCAGCTTATATTGTCAAGGCAAGAATGCAGTTAATGCGTGATTTTGGTTGTTATCCTGCTGCACATTCATCATTTTTACTAAATCTTGGTCTTGAAACTCTCGCAGTAAGAATGAAACAATATTGCGAAAATGCTCTTAAAGTTGCAAAATATTTTGAAAGTTCAGATAAGGTTGAATCCGTTACATATCCTGGTCTTGAATCTGATAAAAATTACCCGCTTGCTCAAAAGTATCTTAGTGGTTGCAGTGGTGTAATATCTTTCGTAATTAAAGGCGGAAGACCTAATGCTATAAAGTTTATGGACAGTTTAAAGCTTGCATCTAATGAAGTTCACGTTGCTGATATAAGAACTTGTGTTCTTCATCCGGCAAGCGAAACTCATCGTCAGCTTACTGAAGAACAGCTTGTTTCAGCTGGTATTAATGGCGGTATGATTAGATTTTCATGTGGCCTTGAAAATGTTGATGATATTATAGCAGATATAGAACAGGCTTTCAATGCAATAGATTAATAATTTTATATGCATCTCCGGAGTGTTTTCGGAGGTGCATTTTTATAATGTTGAAATATTTGAAAAAGTACTTGACAAAATGTACAAGATATGATAAAATATAAAAAAAGGTTAGTTTTCACTAACTGTTATTTTTGATTATAAGTTAGCTTTATATAACATAAAAAGGAGGATTATATGTCAAGATTGGAATGTATTCAATTTGAGAGAAATTTGGCTTGTTTTACAGCACCATCATTACTTGGTATAAAATGTGCTAATTTAGTATCTCTTAACAAAAATGATTATAATCTTCATGAACAATTGAACCGCTTTAATCAAAAAGCATTTTCCAAAGGGTTAAGACTCAAAGTTTTATGTATGTGTAAAGAACGTGCATTGGTTTTGCATTATAATAAATCTTTGCTTGAACTTCAACTTTCTGGTTCAGAGCAAAAGGAAATTTTAAAAAAATTTGGCTATCTTGAAAATAGTTCTATTGATTTCAAGTTGAACAGATTGGCTGAACGCATTCAAAAAGAATCTCAGTTCCCGCATGAAATAGGAATATTTCTCGGTTATCCGACGGAAGATGTTATAGGATTTATGGAGAATAAAGGGGGAAATTATAAGCTTTGCGGTTATTGGAAAGTTTATGGCGATACAGAACAAGCAAAGCGTACTTTTATTAATTATGATAAGTGCAGAAATTTTCTGTGCAATAAATTAAATCAGGGTTGTGATATTTATCAGGCTCTGAATATTTCTTAGGAGGAATTGTTATGAAAACAGCAGTTATTTACTGGAGCGGTACGGGTAATACCGAACAAATGGCAAATGCTATTGCAGAAGGAGCAGGTGCAGAACTTTTTGCAGTTTCTGATTTTAATGGGAATATTTCCGATTATGACAGAATTGCTTTTGGTTGTTCTGCTATGGGTGATGAAGTTCTTGAAGAATCTGAATTTGAACCTTTCTTTGCTGATATTGAAGGTTCATTAAACGGAAAAACTATTGCATTGTTTGGTTCATATGGCTGGGGCGATGGACAGTGGATGCGTGATTGGGAAGAACGTGTCAAGGCTGATGGTGCAGTTCTCCTTAACGGAGAAGGTCTTATTGTAAATGAAACCCCTTCAGACAGTGACCTTGAAACTTGTAAAGAATTAGGTGCTAAATTAGCTGAATAATTTTATTGTATTATTTCTGAAAAAGCCTGTAAAGTATAGTTTGAAAAATAGACTGGTATTGTTTTTTTATGTTACCAGTTTATTTTTTGTCAAAAATGATTAACGGGGTTTGTGAAATTTCAGTGAAAATAATTGACATATATTTATCAACGTGATATAATACTGTTTATTATAAAAGAAAGGGTGAAGATATTTGCTTCAGTTAAAAGACATTTTCAAACAATATGGTGACGGCGAAAATAAAGTAACTGCTCTTAATGGAATTAATGTTACATTTCGTGAAAATGAATTTGTGGCTATTTTAGGACATTCGGGCTGCGGAAAAACTACAATGCTTAATATTATCGGAGGTCTTGACCATTATACTTCAGGTGACCTTATAATAAATGGCGTTTCCACTAAGAAATATAAAGACAGAGACTGGGACGCTTATCGAAATCATTCAATAGGATTTATTTTTCAAAGTTATAATCTTATTCCGCATCAGACGGTACTTGCTAATGTTGAACTGGCATTGACTATTTCCGGTGTTTCAAAGTCGGAACGCAGAAAACGTGCAAAAGAGGCTTTGGAAAAAGTGGGACTTGGTAATCAGCTTCATAAAAAACCAAATCAAATGTCAGGCGGACAAATGCAAAGAGTTGCAATAGCACGTGCTTTGATTAATAATCCCGATATTCTTCTCGCCGATGAACCTACCGGAGCTTTGGACAGCGAAACAAGTATACAGGTTATGGAACTCTTAAAAGAAATAGCTAAAGATAAACTTGTAATAATGGTTACCCATAACCCTGAACTTGCTGAACAATATGCAACAAGAATAGTCAGAATAAAGGACGGTCAGCTTACAGATGACAGTGACCCTTATACTCCGGAAAATATTTCTGAAGTAAAAACATCTGCTAAAAAAAGAGTTTCAATGTCATTTGGTACAGCATTATCCCTTTCGCTGAATAACCTTATGACTAAAAAGGGAAGAACTTTTTTAACGGCGTTTGCAGGTTCTATAGGAATTATAGGAATTGCAACTATTTTATCTCTTTCAACTGGTATTAATGATTATATAGACGGCGTACAGGAAGAAACATTATCTTCATATCCGTTGCAGATTACAAAGGAAACAACTGATACAGGTGAACTTCTTTCTTCAATGATGGGAAAAGCTGAAAAATTACAACAAAAAGAAATAGATTCAGAAACAGTCTACGCTAATACAGATGTTTATGATATGTTCAATACTATGAATTCATCTGCTAAACAAGTCAATAATATGAAAGATTTTAAGGAATTTATTGATAACAGTGAAATCATTCAGGATAAGGCAACGGCAATTTCATATAGTTATGATGTGAATATGCCTGTATTTACTGAAACACCTGATGGAGAAGTTATAAAAGTAGATTTCATGGAAATGTACTCAAAAGCTTTGGGAATCAATGATTCAGAATATATGTCAACAGCTATGAACAGTTCTATGATGGATAGTTCAATGATGGGGCTTGACGTTATGACGGAACTTCTTTCATCAGAAGACAGTACACAAGTTAACGATATGGTAAAGAATCAATATGATGTTGTTAGCGGAAGATGGTGCGAAAATTATGATGAAGTAGTTGTGGTTCTGACAAAAAATAATGAATTGCCTGATATTATAGCATATGCAATGGGTCTTAAGAATACAGATGATTTTTCTGAAATACTCAAATCTGCTATGAGCGGTGAAACTATTGAAGATTATGGACAGGTTGAATGGAATTTTGACGAAATCTTGGATAAAAAATTTAAAATGATTCTGCCATGTGAATATTATCAGGCAAGTGAAGATGGTAGCGGTTATACCAATCTTACCGAAACAGAAACAGGTCTTAATTTCCTTTATAGTTCCGATGATATTGGCGTTGAATTAAAAGTTGTCGGTTTTATCCGTCCAAATGAAGACGCTGATGTAAGTATGATATCAGGATATATTGGATATACTTCCGGACTTACTGAATATGCAATTGAAAAAGCTGAAAATAGTGATATTGTAAAAGCTCAGATTGAAAATCCTGATACTGATATTATTAATGGTTCTGTATTTATGTCTGATGATTATGAAGAGCCAGATGATAAGGAAAAGATTTCAACAGCAAAAGACTATATAAATAATTCTTCTGATGAACAAAAAGCTGAAGTTTATCGTTTTGTATCAGCGATTCCCAATGAAGAAGAAATGACAAAAGAAATTCAGCAAGTCGTTGCTAAGATGTCAGACGATGACAAACAATCTGTTGTAGCTGAATTTTATGCACAACAAATGGGCGTTGACGGTTCGCAGGTTGTAGAATACATTAAAACTATGAATGAAGATGAATTTAATGAAGCTTTGTTCGGAGTGGTCAGTGCTCAATATATGACAGAAGTATCTGCCGAAACTGAAAAGAAACTTGCTGATTATTCAGACGATGAACTGGCTGAGGAACTTGATAAGATGAAATTGTCAGATGATGCATATCTTCAGGTTTATGAAAGCTTTACACCTGTTGAAATTTCTAATTCAACATATGAAGATAATCTGAGTCTGCTTGGCAAAGCTGATTTGTTTGACCCGTCTGCAATCAACATATATGTAAAAACTTTTGAAGATAAAGATGATATATCTGATGCAATAGAAGATTACAATAATTCAGCAGAAGAAAAAGATGTAATACATTATACTGATTATGTAGCTTTGCTTATGTCATCAGTTACAGGCATTATCAGTGGTATATCATATCTTCTGATAGCTTTTGTAGGAATTTCATTGGTCGTATCTTCAATAATGATTGGAATTATAACATATATTTCAGTTCTTGAACGTACCAAGGAAATAGGTATCCTTAGAGCAATAGGTGCGTCAAAACATGATATTTCTATGGTGTTTAACGCAGAAACGCTTATAGTAGGACTTACAGCAGGACTTCTTGGTGTAGGTGTATCAGAATTACTTACAATACCAATAAATTTAATTATTCATTCTCTTACAACACTTGATAATCTTAATGCTTATGTTCCGATTGTCGCAGCAGTTGTACTTGTTGCAATAAGTATGATTCTTACATTAATATCCGGACTCATTCCGTCAAGAGTTGCATCAAAGAAAGACCCGGTAGTGGCTCTCAGAACTGACTGATAAATATTTGATTACCCTATTGACAAATATATTAATACATGATATAATTAAACTATCTTCAGGGCAGGGTGCAACTCCCTACCGGCAGTTATAGTCTGCGAGCCTACGGGCTGATTTGGTGAAATTCCAGAACCGACGGTATAGTCCGGATGAAAGAAGATATCTTACGCTATATCTATGCCCCGAAATATATAGTTTCGGGGTATATTTTTTTGGAGGTGCATATGAATCACGAAAATTATATGAAAATTGCTCTTGAACTTGCTCAGAATGGTATGGGTTATGTTTCACCTAATCCGATGGTCGGTGCTGTTATTGTTAAAAACAATGAAATTATTGGCAGGGGATATCATGAAAAATATGGCGGACTTCATGCTGAAAGAAATGCTTTTGCAAACTGTAAACAGGAGTGTTCAGGAGCAGATATGTATGTAACTCTTGAACCATGTTGTCATCATGGAAAGACTCCTCCATGTACAGATATTATAATAGAAAAAAATATAAAACGTGTTTTTATAGGTTCTTCCGACCCTAATCCGAAAGTTGCAGGAAACGGCGTGAAAATATTAAGACAACATGGAATTGAAGTTATAGAAGGTATACTAAAAGAACAATGCGATAAGTTGAATGAAATATTTTTCTGTTATATTACTACCGGAAAACCTTTCGTAACTATGAAATATGCAATGACTATGGACGGAAAAATAGCTTGTCGAACAGGACTTTCAAAATGGATTACTTCCGAAAAGTCACGTCAATATGTTCAGTATGAACGCTTAAAACATTCAGCAATAATGGTTGGAGTTGGAACGGTTATAGCTGATAATCCAATGTTAACCTGTCGTTTAGAGAATGGACGTAATCCTGTTCGTATAATATGTGATACTAATTTAAGAACACCAACAGATTCGGAAATAGTAAGAACTGCAAAAGATATTCCGACAATTATTGCAACCTGCTCAGATGATACAGAAAAAAAATCTGTATATATAAATTATGGTTGCCGTGTCATGAATGTCAATAAGTATAACGAACATATAGATTTAAATGACCTCATAAACAGACTTGGAAATGAAAAAATTGACAGTATTCTTCTTGAAGGAGGCGGGGAACTTAATTATTCTGCTCTTCAGGCAGGTATTGTGAATAAAGTTCAATCATATATTTCACCAAAGATTTTCGGGGGACGTGACGCTAAAACTCCTGTTTCCGGCTTTGGCGTTGACTGTCCGGATAATTGTTACAGTTTAAAGAATACTGTAATAAAATGTATAGGTGATGATTTTCTTTTAGAAAGCTGGGTGAAATAATGTTCACAGGTATAATTGAAGAGGTAGGAACGATTCAGACAATACAAAATGGTGGAAATAGTTCTTTTATTAAAGTTAAAGCTGAAAAAATTCTTGAAGATATCCATATAGGTGACAGTATAGCAGTAAATGGTGTGTGTCTTACAGTTACCAATTATAGCAAGGAAATGTTTTGTGCTGATGTTATGAATGAAACCCTTAGACGTTCATCATTGGGAAGTCTGAAAAATGGTAGTCCGGTAAATCTTGAACGTGCTATGTCTGCAAACGGTCGTTTTGGCGGACATATAGTTTCAGGGCACATAGATGGCACGGGTAATATTTCATCTGTAAAAAATGACGGTATAGCTATATGGTATACTATAAATACTATTCCCGAAATTATGGATTATATTATTGAAAAAGGTTCGATAGCAATCGATGGAATAAGCCTTACAGTAGCCAAAGTATCAGAAAATGACTTCAGTGTTTCTATAATTCCGCATACTGCACAACAAACTATTCTTTCGTATAAGAAAGCCGGAGATGTTGTCAACCTTGAAAACGATATAGTCGGAAAATATATCAAAAAGTTTATAAATCCAGACAACAAAAAAAGTAATATAAATATGAATTTTTTGGCTGAAAATGGTTTTATATAAATACTATTAAAAAATTATTAAGGAGGTTTTTTAATGTTTGAATACAATACCATAGAAGAAGCTGTACAGGCTCTTCGGAATGGTGAAATCATTCTTGTTACAGATGACGAAAACAGAGAAAATGAAGCTGATATGATTTGTGCTGCTGAATTTGCAACTACTGAAAACGTCAATTTTATGGCAACTCATGCAAAGGGTCTCATATGTATGCCTATGAGTCGGGAACTTTGCAGAAAATTATATCTTCCACAAATGGTTAACGAAAATACTGATAATCATTGTACAGCATTTACGGTATCAATTGACCATGTAAATACTACTACTGGAATTTCGGCAGAAGAAAGAGGGTTTACTGCAAGAATGGTAGTAGATGAAAATGCTAAACCTGATGATTTCCGCCGTCCTGGTCATATGTTCCCGCTTACTGCCAGAGATAACGGAGTTCTGGAACGTGATGGTCATACAGAGGCAACGGTCGACCTTATGAAAATAGCAGGTCTTAAAGAATGTGGTCTTTGTTGTGAAATCATGCGAGATGACGGCACTATGATGAGAACTGAAGAGATTCAGAAGAAAGCAGAGGAATGGGGATTAAAATTCATCACAATACAGGCTATAAAGGATTACAGAAAATGCAATGATGTGCTTGTTGAACGTGTGGCGGATACCAGACTTCCAACAAAGTATGGAGAATTTCGTGCAATAGGATTTATAAACAAACTTAATGGCGAACATCATGTGGCACTTGTCAAGGGCAATATCGGAGACGGTCAGGACGTTTTGTGCCGTGTACATTCTGAATGTCTTACAGGTGATGCATTTGGTTCTCTTAAATGTGATTGTGGTCAACAATTTGCATCTGCAATGACGCAGATTGAAAATGAAGGCAGAGGAATTCTGCTCTATATGAGACAGGAAGGCAGAGGTATCGGACTTATAAACAAACTCCGTGCATATGAATTACAAGATAATGGCATGGATACTCTTGAAGCAAATCTTGCATTGGGATTCCCGGGTGATATGCGTGAATATTATATAGGTGCTCAGATTCTCAGGGAACTTGGCTGTAAAACTCTTCGTTTGCTTACGAATAATCCCGATAAAGTTTATGGATTAAGCGGATTTGGTCTTGAAATAAAAGAACGTGTGCCTATTCAGATGCAGGCAACAGATTACGATTTATTTTATCTCAAAACTAAAAAAGATAAAATGGGTCATATTTTAAATTTTTAAAAGGAGCGATTATTTATGAAAATCTATGAAGGAAAACTTATTGCAGAAAGCACAAAAATAGGAATCGTTGTGGCAAGATTCAACGAATTTATTACTTCAAAACTTCTCGGCGGTGCTGTTGATACTCTCAAAAGACATGGTGTTGATGAGAAAAATATTGATACAGCATGGGTACCAGGAGCATTTGAGATTCCGCTTATTGCTAAGAAAATGGCAGATTCAGGTAAATATGATGCTGTAATTTGTCTGGGTGCAATAATAAGAGGGTCAACGTCTCATTATGACCTTGTCTGCAATGAAACAGCAAAGGGTATTGCACAAGTTTCACTTAATAGCAATATTCCAGTAATGTTTGGTGTTATTACAACAGAAAACATTGAGCAGGCTATCGAACGTGCAGGTTCAAAGGCCGGAAACAAGGGCAGTGAATGTGCTGAAGGTGCTATCGAAATGATTAACCTTATCAGAGAGATTGAAAAAAATGACTAATCTTATTTTTGATTATGACGGAACTATCCATGATACTATGAAAACTTATGCTCCGGCATTTCGCAATACTTGTAAGTGGCTGTATGATAATGGATATACTTCTGAAATTAAAGAGTATTCTGACAAACAAATAAGTTATTGGCTTGGATTTAATTCTACTGATATGTGGCAAATGTTTATGCCGGAACTTCCACTTGGAGTCAGGGAAACCGCCCGTAAAATACTCGGAAAAGATATGGCAGAAAGAATTGATAACGGTGAAGGTAGTTTATTTGACCATGCAGAAGAAACACTTGCATCATTAAAAGAAAAAGGATACAATTTGATTTTTTTGAGTAATTGCCGTGTTCATTATATGGAACGCCATAAAAAAGTATTTGGATTAGATAGGTTTTTTAATTATTTTTATTGTTGTGAAGAATTCGATTTTATACCTAAATATGAAATTTTTCCAAAAATAAAAGGTTTTCATGACGGGAATTTTATAGTAATAGGTGACCGTTTTCATGATATAGAAATGGCTGTAAAAAACAATCTTTACTCAATAGGTTGTGCTTATGGTTATGGCAGTCCTGAAGAACTTTCTGCGGCTGATACTATTATTAATGATATTAGGCAGATTCCGGATATATTATCCAAAAATTAAATATCTATTTTTTCTATGCCCCTGCCTTTTAGGTGGGGGTAAATTATGTATAGAATATTATTATTTGCAAATATTTATTTTACTTGACAATTTGAATAATAACGTATATAATTGAAATATAAAATTATGGAGGTCATTTTAGTATGATTAAATCTTTTTTAAAAACACTTATCGGAGGAATATTTATTGCAGGAATGCTTTCTGCTTCTATGAGTGCATATGCAGCAACTATTGATGAAGTGGCACAGGTTGCAAGACAATTAGGATATCCTGAAGATACTATTCAGCAAGGATATAATCAATATTATATGAATCCTGACGAATATACTCCAGAAAAGCTTGACTCAGCAATTGAAGAATTATATAGGTCAATGGGAATGATTTTAACAACATCTTCACAAATTCAACCATCTGAAACTACTACTACAACTGTTGTGACAGATAATAATTCAAATGAAAGTACAACAGTACCATCAAATAATACAGGTGGAATAACTCTTAAAACTGACGATGGCTCGGAATTTACAAGAATTTCTGAAAAGGAATTTATTGCACTTTCGTATGAGGAAAAAATGAATTATATATCTACATTTACACCTGAACAACAACAAGTCATTCTTAATAATTTGTCTTCTGAAGAACATAAAAGCTTATTGAAACAACTTCCGGTTGAACAGAAGATTCAGGTGGCTGATTCTATGGCAAGTTTTGCAGAAACATTTGACCTTAATGTCAGCGTCGATGAAATAACTGAAGATAATATATCGCTCTCCATGAGAAATGAAGATGGTGAACTTGTCGGCGTAGCCAATGCAGGAATTATTGTTGAGGATACTGGGTATAATCGTACTGGTATTTTAGCGTTATCGGCAGGATTCATTTTGACTGCGGTAATGCTTCTTGCAATAGTGTCAGGTTTTTTTAGAACAGGAAGGGAAAAATGAAAAGAAATTCAAAAAAAGTACTTTATATAATTACTCCTTTTATTGTATGTTTTATATGTTTAGGGATTTTTATTGTTTCGATGATTAAACCGTATGATAAGTTGAAAGTATATCTTAATCTTGCTTTTATTGATAATTTGAAGATAAATCCTGATGGCAATACAAGTGGTCTTGTTATACGTGAAAATGAAATAACAGAAAATTATAATGGTGAGACTAATGAAACCGGTGAAATTATACGTCCGCAATTTGGAGAACTTTATGCCATTATGAAAAGTGATAATCTTAGTTTAGATGTACCTGTATATTGGGGAAGTGATAGTCAGCTTTTTGAGAGAGGTGCTTGTCAGTCTACTGGTTCGGTGATTATTGGAGAGGACGGAAATACTGTTATAAGTGCCCATGAAGATACGTTTTTTTCGGAATTAAGCAATCTTTCTGTTGGTGATATTGTTATATTGAATACTAATTATGGAGAATTTTCATATACAGTAAAAGAACTTATAGAATTTAAGAAAGATAATAATAAATACGTATCTCCTTCAGAAGAAAATATACTTACGCTTTATACTTGTAAAAAGGATATTTTAGGTTCATCAGATGACCGTATAGGTGTAATATGTGAACTTACAGAAAAAAAGTTCTATGCAGAGGAGGTGCAGTAAATGAAAAAGTTAAGCACTTACCTTATATCATTAATAATATCTGTAATGCTTGTTTTTATGATTATAGCAACAGCCATTTCAGTTATAATTAAAATCAATGTTACAGAAAAAAAATGTAATCAGCTTTCAGAAAATATTAATATGTCCATAACTATAAAAGAAGAACTTCAAAAATATTTCAGTAATCAATATAATACTACTGGTATTCCGTCAAAAACCTATATGGACGCTATTGATGAAGAATATATTAATAATATTATGAATCTATAT